>JADZFI010000439.1 GCA_020850025.1 Saprospiraceae bacterium | reverse complement strand
TGTTTAAAATCTGGGCTAAATAATCCGCGGGAAACCCACCACTAAAAGACAGGACGCCCAAGGTTACACGTTTACACAACTAAACCCTCAATTTTTTATCCAGGCTGTTACCTTTGCTCATCAACTGTTTCAACTATGGGATTTCGCTCGTTTATCGTCCGTCCGGCAGCCAAATACATTGCCCGAAGCATCAGGCGCTGGTCGGCAAATGCCGTGGCATGCCAGGAAAAAACCATGCACCGGATTGTGGCTCAGGCGGCACAAACAGCTTTTGGCCGGGATCACGGTTTTTCTGCGATTAAGACGTATGATGACTTCAAAAAGGCTGTTCCCATCCGCGATTACGAGGACCTGAAGCCCTACATTGACCGGGTAAAAAACGGCGAACCGGATGTGCTGTGGCCGGGTCGGCCGGCGTATTTCGCCAAAACCAGCGGCACCACCTCAGGCGTGAAATACATCCCGATGAGCAAGGAAAGTACGCCCTTGCATTTTGGTACAGCCCGCAATGCGCTGTTCAATTATTTCGCCAAAACCGGCAAGGGCGACTGGCTGGATGGGAAAATGATCTTCCTGTCGGGAAGCCCTGAGCTGGATATGGTAAATGGTATTCCCACGGGTCGTTTGAGCGGCATTTCCAATCACCTTGTGCCCGCCTGGCTGCGCACCAATCAGATGCCTTCCTGGGATACAAATTGCATTGACGACTGGGAGGAAAAGCTGGAACGCATCGTGGATGAAACCCTTAATGCGGATATGCGCCTCATTTCCGGCATTCCGCCCTGGGTACAGATGTATTACGAACGTTTGCTCGCGCGCACCGGCAAGCGCACAGTGCGGGAACTGTTCCCCAACTATTCGGTATTCGTGTGGGGCGGGGTAAATTTCGAGCCCTACCGCGCCAAACTGGAGGAACTGGTGGGCGGCCACATGGACACCGTGGAAACCTACCCGGCCTCCGAAGGCTTTATTGCTTTTCAGGATGAGTTCCCGAGCAAGGGCCTGCTGTTAAATGCCGATGCCGGGATGTTTTTTGAATTCGTACCCGCAGATGAGGCATTTAAGGAGAATCCAACCCGATTGTGGCTGAATGAGGTTGAACTCGGCGTGAATTACGCCCTGATCATGCACACCAACGCTGGCCTCTGGGGCTACAGCATTGGCGATACGGTACAGTTTGTCAGCAAAAATCCGTACCGACTCGTGGTGAGCGGCCGTGTGAAGCACTATATCTCCGCCTTTGGAGAACACGTGATCGGGAAGGAAGTGGAAGAAAGTTTGCTGCCGGTTGCCAACGCCGAGGGCGTGCGCATCGTGGAATTTACTGTGGCGCCACAGGTTACTCCTCCTGAGGGTGGACTGCCTTACCACGAGTGGTTCATTGAATTCGACAACCAGCCGGCTGATCTCGAAGCCTTTGCGCTAAAGGTAGATGCCGCCATGCGCGGGCAGAATATCTACTACGACGATCTGATCACGGGCAATATCCTGCGCCCTTTGGTGATCCGTCCCTTGAAACGAGATGCTTTCCGGGAGTACATGAAAAGCCAGGGCAAATTAGGCGGACAAAACAAAGTGCCGCGCCTGGCCAACGACCGGAAAATTGCCGATTGGTTCCAGGGATGGGGGAATGTATGAGTGATTGGGAGGCTGTCTCATAAGTAAATTTTACCGCAGAGGCGGAGAGACGCTGAGGCGTATAGCATTGATTATTAAAACCTCTGCGTCTCCCCGCCTCTGCGGTAAAACTAAAACTGCGACTTATGAGATACCCTCTATTCGTAGCTCAGGATCGTCACCTCTACCCGCTGGTTCCGTTTCCGACCTTCCGGCGTGGTATTGGGTTCTACAGGCTTGGTCCAGCCATATCCTTTGTATTGCACCCGGTCAGGAGAAACACCTTTGGAAATCAACCAGTCGGCTACGGATTTAGCCCGTTTGGTAGACAGATCCATGGCCTTATCGGCATATGGGTGCAGGAGGTTGTTGGTATGCCCGCCTATTTCCACGCTGATTTCCGAGTTGTTTTTCAGCATGTTGTACAAATCTTCCAGCCCTTTTTCGCTGGTGCTTACATCAAAGGTGTATTCGTTGGCTTTGAAATACACATCGAGGCGGTAGGAGCGTCCGCGTTTGGGTGGTTTGTTTTTTACGGCAGGGGTGGAAGCCTGGGCAACGGTTGTTTGTGGTTTTGCAGCCGGTTTTTCCGGGCCTTTTTTGCTTATTTCGGGCTTTTTCTTGGCCGCCGGCATTTTATCCGGTCCGCAAACCACCGATTTGATAGGGGTGCAGTTATCAATAAGCACATTACCGTTGGAGTGCAGGGGAAGGGCCGGGTTGAATGGATCCTGGCTGCCGTAATAAGCTTCTATGATGATGTGCGTCCAGTTGCCGTTCTTGGGGCTCAACCTGCAGTTGTAGGTAAGCCAGCGCGGGTGAATGATGACGGAAGACTGGTACAGCACTTCGCCTTTATCGCAGTATCCAGTTCCGCCCCAGATGATGATGCGGGCGGGGGTGGTAAATTTCATAGGCACACTGCCGCCGGCCAGTTGACTCACATAGGAGGTGTCGCGGCGCAGGTCGAGGCTGAATTCATAGCAGGTGTTGGCTTCCAGGGGCTGCGAAAGACGCTGCCCTACGCTTTCCCAGGTGCCGGTTTGCCGAACCACCAGGCCGAGGTAGGTATTTCCGTGACGCGGAGCGGTGGCCACCCGGAAGAATCCAGGTTGCAGATCCGGCGGCGTTTCATTGGCAGGGCCGCAATTGTACCATCCCGGAATTTCAATGCCGGCGCCCGGAGAGCCTTCGAAGGATGGATTAATCAAGGTAATTACGGTTCCCTGTCCGAATGCCGACAAAGGCAAGGCGAACAAAAAGACAAACCGCAACACATTTCTTTCCAAAAACATAGTAGTAACTGTTTTGATCCACAACAGACAACCTGAAACTGTAACCGGCTTGTCATGAAAGTCCGTTTTCTCAGGTAGTCCGGCCGGAGGTTTTAGGCGGCAAAGCCTGTGCCATTTGACCCCCGTCTGACAAATTTGACCATATTTTTAAGTCAAACGCGTGTAAAACGCTACAGTCACTGCTTTTAATATCTGATTTCGATGAAAATGCTGTTAAATCAGGTGAGGGGCTGAAAATGCCGGTTAGAATCACCTGCACAATTGGACATTTTGGTTTCAGACCTGCAAGGTTTTTGGAAACCTTACAGGTCTGAAACCAAAATGTTCGGGAGTGTTAGAATCACCTACTTCTTTTCAAACTTTAGTTTACCGCCCACGATGGTTTTAAGCACCTCGGTTTGAAGGATCTCCTCCGGGGCGCAGCGAAGCAGGTCTTTGGAAAGCACCACTATGTCGGCAAATTTCCCGGGGCTTAAGCTGCCTTTTTCTTTTTCTTCAAAGGCAGCCCAGGCGTTCCAAAGGGAGTAGGACAACAGGGCTTCCTCGCGCGTCATTTTCTGTTCCGGGAAAAATTCCAACCCGGTATCGGCCCGTTTTCGGGTAACGGTGGCGTAGAGGCAGGGTAGCGGGTCAACATCTTCCACCGGAGCATCGGTGCCGTTGGTGAGATGCGCGCCGCTGTCGAGCAAGCTTCTCCAGGCGTATGCGCCCGTGCGTGCGCGCTCCTCGCCGAGTCGTTTGACCACAAAGGGGGCATCGCTGGTGCAGTGAATGGCCTGCATGGACGCCACCACGCCCAGTTGAGCAAACCTGGGAATGTCTTGCGGATCAATATGTTGGGCATGTTCAATGCGCCAGCGGAGGTTGGAAGCGCCGTTTTGTACGGATTCTGCCACGTTCAAAACTTCCCGATTGGCCCGATCGCCGATGGCATGTACGCAGAGCTGAAGGCCGTAGTCTTTACAAGCCCTGGCCATTTGCACGATGGTATCCAGCGGAGTGGTGTTTTGCCCGGTAAATCCGGGTTTATCGTTGTAGGGCGCCAGCAGCCAGGCGCCATAGGAGCCCAGTGCGCCATCGAAGTAGCATTTTACGGAGCGGCAGGTAAAGTGCCCGTTGCCCAGCCCAATTTTCGGGTAATTGGCCAGCTGAGGGATATCGTGCGCCTGCGGCTGACTGGCCATGGCCCAGAGCCTGACCGGTAGTTGTCCGGCTTCTGCCATACGGCGGTACTGGTCCAGCTCCCAGAAGCTGGCTCCGGCGTCCTGGAAAGAGGTGATGCCGTTGGCCAGACATTCCTGCGCGGCCAGGAGGGTGGTTTTTTCAAAGGCCGCTACTTTTTCGGCTTCGGAGCGTTTGTTTTGCCACTCTGTGAAGGGTTTTTCTATGAGCAACATGGCATTTTCCTCAAACACACCGGTGAGATTGCCCTTGGCGTCGCGCACAATGCGGCCACCCGGAAGATCGGCGGTTTCGCGGGAAATGCCCGCCAGTTCCATGGCTTTGGCGTTGGCCATCAGGCCATGACCGCTGGCATGGTAGAGCACGACGGGGTTGTTGGGCGAAACAGCGCTCAGTTGGTGGTGATAGGGATACCCGTTTACGGTGGCCCCGGCCGATTCGGTCCATTTTTCCTGGTGCCAGCCTCGGCCCTCTATCCATTCGCCGGGCTGGGTGTTTTTGACTTTTTCGGCCACCAGGCCGGTAACTTCAGCCCAGCTTCGGGTTTGGATGAGGTTGAGGTTTTGCAGGCTTCGGCCCAGACCATTGAAATGCCCGTGGCCTTCAATAAAGCCCGGCATGGCAAAAGCGCCCTGAAGGTCAACGAGTTGCGTGCCTTCTCCTGCCAGCTTTTTCATGGCGTCATCAGCGCCCAGGGCCAGGATGCGATCGCCGGCGATGGCCAGCGCCGTTACCTTGGTTTGACTGGAATCGGCCGTGAAGAAATTCCCGTTGTAAAGAATCAACGTTGGGGCGGCCGCCTCCGGATTTTTTCCGGCAGGGCGACAGGCGCCGAGGAGTATGGTGATAAAGAGGAGAAGTCGAGTCATGGTTCAATGTCTAATGTCCATCCCGAGTACTCGGGACCAAGTGGGGGAGCCGGGTGAATGCGGCCGCCATGTGGATACTATTTAGATCAAAGGTAAGGCTGGGAGGGATATAAATGTCCAATGCCCAATGTCCAATATCCAATGTCCAAGTGGGGCGGGCGCCTGGGATTTGTGCAGTTGCTTGGTGTTTCACGCGTGTTTGGTACGGAGATAAGCAATGTGGACGGGGCCTATCTGATATAAGTGCGCTTGTGGCAGGATTTTTTGCTCATTTGCGTTCTAAGTGCCCGGCCACCCATCCCGTCACTTTTTGCTGGCATGGATGCCAAAAGGGGAAATGCACCCATGACATCTATCATCTTGTAACCTCCGATTTTAATCGGAGGATTGGAGCATCCTTCCATCACATCTGTAAGATTCCGCCTCGCCCGGTCTTCCCAAGTCCATAGCAACCCAAGTGCGGCAGTTGAGAATTTGCTAACTTTGTAGTGTGAACACCGTGCGGGGCGGGAAATGGATTCAGGACAGTTCGCTCCATACCGGCATCTCCTTCCAACCTGCCACCATTCCATTTGTGCGCTTCTGGAAAGCGTCGCCACCATAAATCACATGGCCCAATCCAGGCTGATTGCCGGAAATACTGTTGAAAAATTCCAGGTTTTTGAAAAAATCCGGTTGAATGGTTCGCCCTGATTTAATCTCCACCGGAATGATCTTGCCGCCATCCTCCACTAATAGATCAATTTCATGGCCCGTATTATCACGCCAATAATAACACTGTGGGCGGATTCCCCGATGGAAATACTGCTTTAATGTCTCAACAATAATGAAATTTTCAAATAACGGCCCTTTTAGAAAGTGCCCTTCAAGCTGTTCCCGGGTTCGGATGCCTAGCAAGGCGCAAGCCAGACCAGTATCGTAAAAATAGACCTTCGGCGTTTTGGTCAGCCGCTTGTTATAATTCTTGAAATAGGGCGGAAGTTTGAAAGTTATAAAACTGGTTTCCAAAATAGAAAACCAGCGTTTAATGGTATTGGCATCCACTCCGGCTTCAACAGATATGGCACTTTGATTGAACATCTGCCCAATCCGGGATGCGCACAAACGAATAAACAGTTGGAACTTACCCAAATCAGCCACATTCAACAATTGCCTCACATCGCGCTCTACGTAGTTTTCAATATAGGAAGGGTAAAAATCACCTGGTGATACCTGTTGATCGTAAATTCTCGGATAAGCTCCTTTGAACAACAACGTTTCAAAATCCTGAGGCGACAACCCTGTCTTGCCAAGTTCTTCTGTGGAAAAGGGTAACAGGTACAGATTGGCCGCCCTTCCTGCCAGGCTTTGGCTGATTCGGGCTGAAAGTTGAAAGTTTTGAGATCCTGTGAGGATGAATTCTCCGTTCCGCCTCGTTTCATCTACGACCACCTGAATGTAGGAAAAAATATCAGGAGCGTATTGAGCCTCATCAATGACCACCCCTTTAGGCAGAGAACGAATAAACCCCAGGGGGTCTTGTTGGGCAAACTGCCGCACCTCCAAATGTTCCAAATTGACATATCGAAAATCCGGAAACACGTTTCTTACCAGCACTGTTTTGCCAGACTGCCGGGGCCCTGTCAGACTTATTACCGGCATTTTCTCTGCCAGGTTGCGCATCTTTTCTGAGAGCAAACGAGGAATCATGGTGCAAATATAACAACCTTTTTTTACAAATCCGACATCATATTCCGAATTTGTAAGAAGTCTTCTCCGGATTGTCTTGGACAGTGGGTACCAAGAGTAGCCGGGCTATAAGAGCACAAACAGGCAGAAAATCCTGCCACGAGCGCACTTAGAGCAGACAGATCCCGGCAGGAGGGCAACCCACGTTTATCCATTATCCAGGTAGAGCGGGTCTTTTTTTGACCCAGCGCAGCGTTGGTGAGTGGCTACGCAAAGGTGAAACTCCTCCTGGCCAAAGCCATTCAATAATGCCCGGCTACCCACGTACGTGGCGCTGGGTTAAAAAAGACCCAAGCGCGGCAGTTGAGAACCTGCTAACTTTGTAGAGTGAACACCGTTCGGGGCGGAGAAATCGATATGATGTTTCATTTTTTTACAATTGCCACGCCGCTTTTATTTCTTTGTCCCAAAAATGCAATTTACTTACCAAACTATCAGCGTATGACCGAGCAGATTCATTATCTATATCATCAAAGGGATATCCTCTTCGTTTCTTTAAGTCGTAAATTGCAACAATCAGTTTAGATCTGGGATACGTTAAATATATTACACTATCTAGCTCGCCTGAGGTAAAGCTATTAGTATTTCTTTCCACCAAATCAGTTCCAGCTATAAAAACTCGTTTTGTTATAGAGCTATCATTATTATGCTCTATTTTACAATAAATACTATTTAAGTGTTCAAATTTGTCAGATACATATATGCTAAAAAATACATCTTTGGTTATCGGCGCATATACTTTACCTAAAAAAATATCTTTATTAGTCCAACAAGCTGTAATTCCCAAGATGATAGTTGTGGTGACAAACAGTGATAAATATTTCATTTTTTTGAATGTTTAATGGTTTGTAAAAAGACTGGCATTGATGATTTGATTCCCCAAGCCCAACGCACGCCACCACTCTGTCGCGATGTTTCAACATCGCGACATACTTTCCCCGTCGGCTTTGCCGACAACCACCGGACAGATTTTAGCGCTACCCCATTTGCATCCTTGGTTTTTTGACCTTAACTTTGATAAGCCAACCCACCAATGAAATGAGCGTCAAATTCAAAATCCGGGACCAGCAGGAAAATATACCAGCAAAGCATTGGAATTCCATTGTAATCCTGTTCATGCTGTCCTTTATTAGCTGTAGCATAAATGGTTCTTTCCAGGGCCTGTATAGTTATTATGACAAGACGAACATGAGAGCTCCTTATCTGATTCAGAAACCAGCATCTCCTTTGTGCAACCTGATTCAACCGGATACTCCTGTAGTGTACGCCATTAATGGCATGGAGCTGAAGAACTGCCTGGCGCAGTTTGAAAAATCACTGGTATATATTTGGAGGCCAAAATGTACGAGTGACATTTGTGTCTCCCCTAAAGACTTGCAAAAATTTTGTCAGTCAAATAACATTGAGCTGTTTATCGTTGCCGAATATTATGATTATGAAAACATGACATTAAACTTCCCCATCAAACGGCCGATTTTCGGAGTGGATTGCGAGTACTATTCAACCCACCTGACCCAAAAATATGTTTCTATGTTTTTGACTGACCTTATCGGCGAGAAAACAACTTACCAGGAAAAACAATTTTTCCTCCTTAATTATGGCTGTGTGTTGGATATGTCAAGCAGCATGGAGAAGCTGAAAATATAAACCACCATCCATCTCCAACCAGCACCCCATCACAGAAACAACTGCTTGAGAGCGTTCCAGAGCATGGATTTTTTTTGTTTGTCAGGCTCGAGGATGGAAAGGGCGTCGGAAAAAAGCCAGGTGGCGCCGTAGAAAGATACGGGCTGGTAATAGGGGGCCTGAATAGACAAGCCCAGCTGGGCCGGCGGTATGCCGAAAACGAGCACGAACCCGGGCTTCCGCTCCTGCAGATCCGGGGCGATACTGACCGGCTCATGAGCCGGTATTTCCGCAAAAAGGGTGTCGTTCTGGAGGTTTAGCCCTGCGGCCGAGAGCACTTTAGCCAGGAAATCGCGGTTGGCGGCGCTGTTGGGTTCCTGTACTGCCAGCACAGCCACCTTGCGGGCAAAGTGGCCTTCTGCCTCGGCAAGCGCCGTTTTTTCAGCGGCCAAAAAGATCAAATCCTGTTGAAGTAGCATAATCAGGAGGAGGCAAGCACGGCCACAGCAGCGGCGCGCGCTATGTCATGTTGATCGAGCAAGGTACGAATATACTGGTGCATGCTGCCTTCTGCGCGGGCTTTGGCAAGCAGAGGGTCGTTGCCGAGTGTCTCGAGTGCCTCGGCGGGGGTAGGCAGTGCCGTTAGGGCCGCCAACTGAGCCAGTTGATTGCCGGTAAGCACAGGGCTGTGGCGGACGGACTCCGGCAGCCCGTCGAACCCTATGCCGATGCGGGTCACTTCCTGAACGATCTCCATCACGGCATCGCCACTGGCGCGTGCGTAATAGAAGCGCCCCATTCGGCCCATCAGATCAATTTTATGCGGATCAATGCGGCCGGTTGGGGAGAGTATGCTTTCTGAAATATGCATCAGTACGATGCGACAAAAAATCAGGTTTCCGGCGCCGCCGCCCTCTCCGAGGGGCATGATCTTTTCCACCACACACTCCATTTGCACCGGACTTTCCGCTACTCGGAATGGTTTGATGCGTTCGCTGGGCAGTGGAGTGAATCCGGCTTTTTTAAACTCGTCTACCTCCGCACCGTACTCAATACTTGCGAGCGCCATTGGGCGGGAGATCTCGTATGATACCACATTGATCACCACCTCTCCGGTTTCCTCACAGTTTTTCAGGGTGTCTTTGGTGGTATTGTTGGCCACCCGCCGGTTGGAAGAAAAAATCAACAACGGCGGATTGCTGCTGAACGCATTGAAAAAACTGTACGGCGCCAAATTCGGCACGCCATCGGTGCTGATGGTGCTGGCAAAGGCAATAGGCCGGGGAGCTACGGCCCCCAGGATGTACTGGTGAAGATCTTTGGTCGGGATCTGGGTAGGATCAATGGTGAGCATGGGTGCTGGACGTTGGACTGTTGGACGATGGACGTTGGACTGTTGGACGATGGATGTTGGACGATGGATGTTGGACCTGAGCGTTTTAGCACCCTCATCCTCTCTCCCCATCCTTCGGCACAGCCTTTACAAAAAACTCAAACTCCATCGAGCCCAAGTCCAACGTCCATTGTCCAATAGTCCAAAGTCTAAACATTAGGTTTATCCGGCGCGGGGGCGCTGGCGTGATAGTCGTTTTGTACACGAACGGCGTAATCATCGAGTAGTTCAATGACGCGTTTGTGTTTTGGGGATTGGATAATGACGCCCACGTGGTACTCTTTGTCGGTGAGGCGCCAAACCACTTCAGGGTCGTTGAATTGGCGGATATCCGGCCATTCCTGGCGTGCCAGGGAAACCAGTATGCCGGCATAATCATTGCGCACCGTGGGCATTTTGTACTGCTCCCCGGCCGCTACGGCCGATTCGATTCGGGCCCATTCGTACCAGAGGTTGATGCCGGAAGAATATTCCACCATTTCGGCCAGGTGGGCGCCGCCTACTCGCGATGAGGTTTCCAGGAAGTAAAACTCGCCGGTTTCACGGTTTTTGATAAATTCCGTGTGGCTGGCGCTGTATTGCATGCCAAAAGCGGCCATGACATCGGCGGTCAGCTTCTGGAGTTTCTTATCGTCGTTCGATCCGAAGGGCACCGTAGCGCTGCGGAAAATGCCGCCTCCATGCGCCACCTCAAAGGGCGTGGCCAGGTATTTCGACACTCTGGAGAAGATCACTTTTCCTCCTTCCGACAAGGCATCCACGTGATATACATCGCCCGGTTTGAACTGTTCTACCAGGTATTGATGGCGGTTGCCGCCCAGGGTTTCCAGATGTGCCCAGAGCTCTTCGGCAGAATGCAGTTTTTTCATGCCGGTGGCGGAGGCTTGTCCGCGTGGTTTGACGATCCAGGGCGCGGGCACGGTTTGGGTAAACCTGGCGATATCGGCATCGTGGAACAGGTCGGTAAAAGCCGGCACCGGAATACCGGCATCGCGGGCTTCTATGCGCATGGCGAGTTTGTCCCGGAAATGCCTGGCCGTGGTTTGGCCCATGCCCGGAATGCGGAAATGCTCGCGCAGATAGGCAGCTTTTTCCACGTCGAAATCGTCGAGCGCCACAATGCGATCAATTTTTTTGCTGCGCATCAGCCAGGCCAGCCCGGCAGCAGCATCTTCCATGTTCCATTCGTTCTCTTCATCTTCCTGGATGTAGAAAATATCATCGAGCGCTTCCATGGCCCAGGGTTTGTCGTCGTGCTTTTTGGATGTCAGCAGA
>JADZFI010000438.1 GCA_020850025.1 Saprospiraceae bacterium | reverse complement strand
CATGTCCAAAACAACCCTTTACTCCCTTATCGTTGCCATCGATGTCTACGACCCCAGCCTGACCATTGGCGGCAATCTCTGTTTTCATCCCCTTCAAGGCTGCGTTCGTGATGCCAAAGCGCTCCATGAATGGCTCGCTGCAGATCCTGATTTTGAACTTAAATCGGTTACGCTCTACAATCAGGATGCCACCAAATCCAACATTGCCAAGGCCTTCCGCGATCACTTGTCCCAGGCCCGGGCCGGAGATTCCGTCCTCTTCTTTTACTCCGGCCATGGCACACAGGAGCTGGCTGATATGGAGGTTTGGACCGAAGAAACAGATACTTACCTGGAGGGACTGGCTTGTTATTACGACAAAGGCAATACACAAAATTTTATCCTGGCAGACAAGGAGTTGCGCTATTTGCTGCACTCCATCAGCAAGCCCGGCGTGCACATCGCAACTTTGTTTGACTGCTGCCATTCAGGCGATAACACCCGTGCTGCCATGGGCGAACCGCTTATTTTGAAACAAGGTTACTATGTTTTCCCGCAACGCCCCTGGGATCATTTTTTGTTTGCAAAACAACATCCACGTGACAGCGTAATTGGAAAAAGGACCCGCGATTTTTTGCCGGAAGGTGATTACGTAGCCCTTTCGGCTGCTGAAAGCGATCAATCTGCCGTGGAAACTGCTATTGGTGGCGAGCGACATGGCGTATTTGCCTTCCATCTGTTGCATGTTTTGCGCCAATGTGGCGGGAACATCAGTTATCGCGATCTTACCAATCAGGTTCGCAACCGAATCCGTTTCAAATACAGCCAGCGTACCAAGATTTTTGCATCCCGCGACTATTTATACGAGGATGGATTTTTGCAAAAGAAATTACCCGATCCCAGTACAGCGGTGGGCACGGTAACTTTCAACCCCTATACCAATCAATACAGACTGGATCGCGGAATCCTCGCCAGGGTAATGCCCAATTCAACCCGGGTACAAGCCCGTACCCCTGAAGGCCAGATCCTTCAGGGACGTGTTGGCGCTGCAGACCTGAACACAGCCGATGTTATTTTTAGCGCCAGTGACCTTGCTGCTTTGGAGAAACCAGTTGAGCGAATGAGCGTCACTTTGGACCGACTTGCGGGCAAACCACTTCGCATTTATTTCCACAACAAAGACCTCACCGATCAGGAAGCTAACTCCGTCACTGCGTTCCTGTTTTCTGATGAAAATCAAGCGTATATAGTGCCAGAGAGTGAAGAGGAGCGGTCGGACTATACGTTGCTGGCCTGGGCAGGCATGTATTACCTGACCCTCAAAGGCGACTGGTTTCGCCCCGTTGTATTGCCCCTGCATATTGAGGAAGATGACGCCCTGAAAAAACTGTTGTCTTACCTGCAACAGATGGCAAGCTGGCATTTTTTCAAGGACCTCAGCAACCAGGGCCATGACGCCATATCCCAGGATCTCCTGCAAATTGACATCATGGATGGCCAGGGAAGTCCATTTCAAATACAGGACAATGTTTTGACCAGTCCACTTCGCCCTACCGGGCAAGTGGACAAATTTGGCCGGAATATTTACGAAACGGAACTCAAAATCCAGGTCACCAATCGCAGCAACAAAAACCTTTATGTGGCTGCGCATTGGTTTTCGGATTTCGGGATATATGCCAGCGCCATCGGCAATCCGGACGGTACGCGGCCTATTCCCGCTGGAAAGAGCGAAGTCGTTGAAATCTTTGGCAGTAAAACCATAACGCTTGAGCTGGACGATACCACCCGGTTGTTTCATAAACCTTATGGCGCCAGCGAATTCAAGTTTATTTACGCTACAGAGCCTTTTGAATCTAAAATGCTGGATGAGGAGTCCTTGCCAACGCCAGACTTGCTGTCAACCCGGAGTAAAAACATTAAGGTGCCCACCACTGACGAGGCGGAAAGAACCTGGCCTTCGTCGGGTTGGAACTCCAGGAATATTGAAATCAGAACCCTTAATCCGGAATTTGAAATGCCTGATCTGCGCGAACTTGAACATGCGCTGGATAGGAAGATGGGCGACCCTGATCTGGGGCACTTTTTAACCGGGATCTATTTCCAGAAAAAACCCGGTACTGCTACAGGGCTTGAATTGAAAAAGGAACTAGATGTACTCGAAAAGGGTGGGGTATTTATGGATGGTCTTATGGCTGCTGCAAATTATTGGGCTAACTTCCGTCGAAACAACCATTACAGTAAAATGGTCAGGAAGGATTCAACCCAGCCCAAAATCGTTTCGGAAGGTGACTCCTGGTTTCAACACCCATTGCTGGATGACATCATTGATCATGTGGGCCGATTTTACCCAACCTACTGTCTGGCAGCCGCAGGAGATACCATTCGCAACTATTTTGCTGAAAACGAGATCGCAGATGCTGTAAAAAAGATCAAGCCTGTTGTGTTACTCCTGAGTGGCGGAGGGAATGATATTCTTGGAGAAGACCTTCCAAGGTTTTTAAAAGATACATTTGAAGATGCACCTGAAGGACAACATCCTGAACGGTTTTTTAAGGATAGTTTCCGGGCTGAATTGGACGCTATTATGGAAATGTACCGCACCATTTTTGATTTTTTGAAAGTGGAATACCCGGATCTTAAGATAGTGACCCACAGCTACGATTATCCGCGTCCTGTGGAGTATAAATCTAAAAAAAGGAACTGGATTGGACAGTATTTAGATGAAAAAGGCATCGAAAGACCGGGAGACAGATCAGCCTTGGTGAGGTATATGCTCAACCAGTTCAATCTCCGGTTGAAAAACCTTTCCGACGAGTACCCGGGCTGCGTGTTTCACCTTGATTTGCGCAAATCTGTCCGCGATGATCAGTGGGACGACGAGATCCACCCAAACAATGTGGGATTCCAAAATGTATCCGTTCAGTTTATACGGGTTATTACCACTTTGGTTCAAAAACCAGATGTCTAAATGGGCACAATTATTTGCGTTCCAGCCGCGCCCGCGCTTCCTGGGCATCCTGGAACTCTGGCGACATACCATTGGCCTGTTTGTAATCGGCCAGGGCAGCTTCGAGATTGCCCATTTTTTCGGAGGCAACACCGCGGTAATAGTAGGCTTTTACAAAAATAGGATCCACCTTGGTGGCAATGTTGAAGTTATCGTATGCCTTGGATAAGGAATCCAGTTCCAGATAAATCACTCCCATGTCGAAATAGGCATTGGCATAATCCGGATCGCGCAGCAACAGGTCGCGATAGATGGCAAAAGCTTTGTCGAATTCGCCTTTTTTCTTAAAATACACCGCCTTGAACTCCTGGGCTTCGAGGTAAGTGGAGTCAACCCGCAGGGCATTGTCGTAATACTGAACGGCCAGCGGACTGTTCCGATTGGCAAAGATGCGGCCCAGGAAGAACCATGCATCGGCATTGTCTACATCTATCCGCACCGACTTTTGCAGGGATGCAATGGCATAAGTGGTATCTCCCTTGTCCAGGGCCACCCGACCTGCCATATAGTAGGCTTCTGCGTTCTGTGGGTCGCGTTGCAGGATTTTATCGAGTGTAGCAAGCGCATCGCCGTGTTTTTTAACAATCAGCTGGAACTCGCTAAGTTTTAACAGGGTAGGTATACGATCGGGGAAACGCTGGGCAGCCAGCTTGAGTACCTCAATGGCCTTTTTGGAGTCGTTTGGTCGTGCATAATCCAATAACACATCCGCCAGGAGGTGGTAGTGTGCCGGCTGCATGGAGTCGATGCGCATGGCTTTTTCCAGATCGGCAAGGGCCTCGTCAAAGGCATCCAGTTTGTAGTAGGTGGAAGCCCGGAGGTATAAAAGTGTGTCGTTATTAGGGTCCTTTTCCAGCGCTGCGGTGAGTTCGGCAAGTTGCGGGTCGGCTTGCAGTTCCTGAGCGGCCTGTGAAAGTGGTTCGGCTTTTTTTTCAGGCATGAAATACCAAATGGCCAGGCCGATGATGGCCAGAACAATCACAGAAAGGGTAATTTTTCGAGAGGTCATGTTTACTTCGTGGTTTGAAGTGTTTGAGGGGTTTGAAGGGGCTTGCGTAGGGCCGACCCTTGTGGTCGACCGCGCCCACAAAAGTTATAAGACGCAGCGAATACCGGCTTAGGTTGGCATTGAGCCGAACTTACTTCCATTTCAGGGTTTCCACCATGCGGTTCAGATCCTGACGCATATAGGCAGCCACCGGCGCCAGTGAGTCGGGGCGCGCAACAGTGTTGAAGTACAGTGCACCCCGAACAAAATGCTGTGTGGAATCTGTCAGGAAAAACTGATACGATGAAGCCGCAGGGCCTTCCACATTGAACACCATGCCATGTACCCGGTCGGCTGGGCGGTGTATTGGTTGTTCGTCAATATAAGTCGCCTTTACCGTGTGTTTGTTGGTCAATTCGAAGGCATCAGCCACGAATTTATCAAAATCAGCCTGGGAGTGTATGGGGTAATAGCTGCAATAGATTTTAGCATTCAGGCTGGGTACCACAATGTTGAACCAGCATTGATCCCTAGGTTTTTCATCAAAATAGGCAGAATCCTGCTCAATTTTGGCATACACCGGCTGGTCGAAGGTGAAATTACAATAGCCTTCTTCGAAGGGTTTGTAGGCTTTTTCTGGATACACTACCCGCGGGTAGGCCCGGGGCTTTGGCACAGGGGTGTAATCGCTGCAAGCTGTGAGCAAGCTTGCCAGGGTCACTATAAACAGGATAGGTTTGATCATGCGAGTTTTTGCCGCTAATAACGCACAAAGGTACACGCTATGTTGAACGGGCGGGATTTTATCTGCGGTAATTCCACTGTTTTACGCGCATATCGTAGCGCTTGCGGTTCACGGGCCAGGCATCCTTGTCGAGCGAGGCTTCCAATTCTTCATTCAGTCCGCTTAATATTTTAGGAAAGAAGTTTATGCCAGTTTCTTTTTCCACTTCATCGATGGTCAGGGCAAAGTCCATGACCGGTTTTTCACTCATTTTATTGGGCAGAATGAATGCGATGGCGCGATGATGATCAGGCGCCAGCAGCACTTTATAAAATGCTCCGGGCACGGTTACCTTGCTGAAGCCTATGCTACCGAGATTGTCGCGAGTTAAAACCGGACCGGTTACCACATACAAGCGTTTAAATTTCCGGGCCCAATCGCGCGTGAGCTCCTCCAGTTCACGCCAGATGCCCATATTGAAGGGCGGGCGTTGCGGACTGATATTGCTCATTAAAAAGGTTTCAACCATGGCCTGAGGATCAAAAGCCATATCAGCAGCAGGGCATAGGTGGCCCTTGTCGTACCCGCTGGAGGAATAGTCCCTGGGCGTTGCACTCTCCGTATGCACGTCCGGATCAGGTCGGAAGCTGTTGGGGCGCTCCACCCAGTTTTCATCGAGCCGGGCACGGGTGAGTTCATAGGCCACCCATTCGGCCTGCTCATGTGCTTCGTTGTATCCCAGGGCAAACCAGGTGTGGAGGACTGTTTCAGCCCCGGAAACCGGCAGCATGTCCAGGGTTACAAAAGTGCTGTCGGATGAAACGGGACCGCTTGAGACTTTTTTATCTTCCAGCACCACTGGTGGCTTCTCTGGAGCAGGACCTTTTTCACCGCTAAACCAGTTAAACAGGAAAAAAGCCAGGCTGGCCAGTGCGGCAAAGAGGCCGGTTTTAAAGAGAAAGCCTCCCGATGCGGAGGATGTATTTCGACGGGCCATGACAAAGGATTTGTTTGGGCAAAGATAATTATGTTTGTTATTTTAAAACAAATAGTTTTTTATTTGATACCCTTAAGTGTTGCCCGAATTTATACTTTTCTAAGGCACGTAAAGCTGCGGAACGTTCCCTGGAGCTGGCAAAGGCAGCCGGAGAGGATGCTTTTTTAATGGAGGAATTGCTGGAGGCCACGCGAAAACGTGGTTGATCACATTATTGGCAGTTTTGCTTCACAGCTTTCGCGAAGTCCGGGTTCTCCCAGAGTTTTTGATAGGTTGACTGATTGTGGCGTTGGTTTTCTTCCGGGTTTTTATCCTGAAATATAAAGTGCGCCAATATCGGCCAGCCTGAGTACTCCGCGGCAGTGAGTACGCGGCACACACTTCGCTCCGGAGAGGTAGCGGGGTGCTGCTGTTTTTCATTCGAGATGGCCATCTGGAGGTATCTGGCGGTAGTTTTTCGGGTGGGCTGGAAGAAATCCACCCGGTGAATGCCGGGGTCAGCCGGCAGATAGATGGCCTCAAATTCGTCGCCCTCTGAGAAGGGAAACCCACTGGTAAGGAGCAGGGGGCTTGTGGCCGGCACATTGAAATCGCCGTGTTCCATCAGACTGTCGAGGGCAAGAAGTGAGTACGTGATTTTTTGCTCTGAGGATCCTCCGTTTTGGGAAAGGTGCATGCGCGCTGTGGTGCGTTTGCCTTCAGCCACCAGCCGTTTCATGTTTTCCTTGCTGTAACCACTTACCACACTGGTAGCGGCCATTCGTTTGAGCTCCTGAGTGTGTCCGTACCATTTAAGCCCAACAAAGGCAATAGCCAGCACCAGCACCAAACTGCCTGCTATAACAGCCATGTATTTGCGGTTTTTACCCTCTTCAACCCTTCTTATTCGATTTCTGGGAGTATCGACCCTTTTGTTTACCCTAAACTCATAGGCAAAACTGCCGTCCTTGCGTTTTTCCAGAATAACCTCACAGAGCTCGTCTTCAATAAAAAAGGAGTACATCTTGGTATCCTTCACGGAAAAATCAATCTGCACCACTTTCAGATTACAGTGGATCATCACATGCCCTGTGCGGTCGCCATGATACAGCCCCACCCTGTGGCGTCCGCCGAAATCATCCAGAAATACCCAGTTGAGTTGAGCCATGGTGTGTAAGAACGTCCAAAATTATCAGTTCTTATAACAGGTATTTGGAGAAACGTTTCAGGTATTTCCCCCAATCACTTCTTCCTCCCCTTCACCTTCGGTCGTCCAATACTTACGTACATAAATCCGAGTTCTTTCATTTGCTCGGTATCATACACGTTGCGGCCGTCAAAAATTACTTTTTCGCGGAGCAGTGTGCCGATCTGATCAAAGTCGGGGGTGCGGAATTCATTCCACTCGGTCATGATGGCCAGGCAATCGGCGCCTTCGAGGGCTTCGTACATTTTGGTGCAGAGGGTGATGCGGTTGCCGTAAATGCTGCGCACGTGTTCCATGGCTTCGGGGTCGAATGCCTGCACACGGGCGCCAAGGGCCAGAAGTTCATCAATGATCACTAGGGCTGGCGCCTCTCGGATATCGTCGGTGTTGGGTTTGAAGGCAAGGCCCCAAACAGCAATCGTTTTGCCCTGAAGGTCGTTTTTAAAATGCTTTTTAATTTTTTTAGTCAACACGCCCTTTTGGATGCCGTTGACCTTCATCACGGATTTCAGGATTTTGAAATCGTAGGAATATTCTGAAGCAGTTTTTGCCAGCGCCTGAACATCCTTGGGGAAGCAGGAACCGCCATAGCCGATACCCGGGAACAGGAAGCGTTTGCCGATTCGGGAATCGGAGCCCATACCAATGCGCACCTGGTCTACGTTGGCCCCCACTTTTTCACAGAGATTGGCTATTTCGTTCATGAACGAAATACGCGCTGCGAGGTAGGAGTTGGCGGCGTACTTGGTCATTTCCGCACTCCGCTCATCCATGAAATAGATGGGATTGCCCTGGCGTACAAACGGCTCATAAAGCTGTCGCATCAGCTTCCTGGCCTTTTCGCTTTTGGTGCCCACCACCACACGGTCAGGCTTCATGAAGTCGTCTACCGCCACCCCTTCGCGGAGGAACTCAGGATTGGATACCACGTCGAACAGTTTTTTAGGCAGTTTTTCCGCCAAAATAGCTGCTACTTTTTCTGCAGTGCCCACCGGTACGGTGCTTTTGTCCACTATCACTTTGTAGTCGATGATGATATCGCCCAAATCCCTGGCAACACCCATGATATACGATAAATCGGCCGACCCGTCTTCGCCGGGAGGGGTGGGCAGGGCCAGGAAGATGATGGATGCCTGGGCAACGGCTTCACGCAGATCAGTGGTAAAATGCAGGCGACCTTCTTTCGTATTTCGCTCAAACAATAAATCAAGCCCCGGTTCGAAAATGGGAATTCTTCCGGCGCGGAGGTTTTTTACTTTTTCCTGATTAATGTCAACACAAATGACATTATTACCGGTTTCTGCGAAGCAGGTTCCTGTAACCAGTCCTACGTAACCGGTTCCGACAACAGCGATGTTCATGTGAATATTCGGGTGTGGTGAGTATTCCAGACGTTGATGATCCGGAAATCTGTTTTTGGTAATTGCGGCGCAAAGGTAGGGTGAACTGTGCCATGCGGGCAAGTGCTGCCTGAATTTTAAACCTCTGGCACAAATGAAGGTTATTATTCATGATTTTCCTTGCATCCCCCTACTTTTGGCCGAATGATGCACGGTTGTATGAAAAAAGCAGACAATATCTCTCCATTGGTGGTGTTCACACTTCTTTTGCTGCTTTTCAGCATGGCTTCAACGATGCTCCATGCCCAGAAAATAACGACCAACATAGTACCCAACCCCGGATTTGAGCGCTTTTCCGGGCCGCCTATCGGCTGGTCGTACAAAGGCTCCTTTTTTGGCGAGGTGGTGAAATACTGGTTCAGTGCCACTACCGCAAGTCCGGATGTATACGGCCAGGGCATTCGGGTGCCTTCAGATTGGGCGGAAAAGGGTTTTGGAGCACAAAAAGCACGCAACGGTAAAAGTATGGCCGGGCTCACGCTCTTCGGATGTACCAATGGCAAACCGCATTGCCGGGAATACATCGAAATTCAGCTGTCGGAACCTCTGGTGATCGGGCAGGCTTATTATGTGGAATTCTGGGTAACGCATCTGCCCCGATCGCTGCAAATCAATAACCTGGGCGCCTACTTTTCAGTGTCGGAAATAAAACGGGGCACGGATGAAATCCTGATTCGGGAAGCTCAGGTGAAGGCCGCCAATATTGTGGCAGCGCCGGGCGGAAAATGGGTAAAAGTGAGCGGTCAATTCGTGGCCAAATACGAGGCCGAGTTTATCCTGATCGGTAATTTCAGCGACGACCAATCCACCCTTTCTGTAGCGCCAACGGACGATAGCTACAATTACGCTTATTATTACGTAGACGATTTGCTGGTAAAAAAAATCCCACCGTTCAGACCCGTGCCGGTAAAGCCGGACGACCTGACCAAACAAACCCTGGAGGTAGGAAAAACCATCCAGTTGAAGCACATCTATTTCGAGTTCGACAAGGATGAGCTTATGCCGCGTTCCTATGTGGAGCTGAACAAGCTGCTGAAGATCATGCGGGAAAATCCCCGGTTGAGCATTGACATTGTTGGACACACCGACGCACTGGGCGAGGATGCCTATAATCTCGACTTATCCAGAAGGCGAGCAATGGCCGTAGAGAAATTCCTGATAGGCAACAAGATCAGCAAGAGCAGGTTGCTTTCCCACGGGGAAGGCGAGTCCAAGCCTGTTGCTTCCAATGAAACCGACGAGGGCAGGGCACAGAACCGCAGGGTGGAGTTCGTGGTGATAAAGAAGTAAGGGGGGCTATTTAATGCATCAGGTGGGTGTCGTAAAAGTAATTTTTTACCGCCTCTGCGGTAAATCTAAAAATGCAACCTCTGAGACACCCACCTCGGAGTGTGTTCTGGAACACGGGCTTAATCCTCCAATTCCATTTCTACCTGCCGTTTGGCAATGTCCACTGCGGCGATACGCACCTTCACTTTGTCGCCCATTTTAAAGCTACGCTTGTAGCGCCGGCCGGTGGCGCGGAGGTTGCCCTCTTCTACGGTGTAGGTATCGTCGAGGTATTTGAAATCTACCAGACCTTCTGCGCGGGAATCCATGAGCTCTACGAAGAAACCTCGATCAATGATGCCGCTGATGACGCCCTCATAGCTTTCTCCAATGCGTTTGGAGAGGTATTCGGCTTGCTTGTATTTGGTGCTTTCACGCTCTGCATCGGCAGCCTTTCGTTCCTGGTTGCTGATGTGTTTGCATTGTTCCTCCAGTTTGGCGGAATCCACCCGATAGGTTTTACCGTCCAGGTTTCTTTCCAGGATTCGGTGTGCCAGCACATCGGAGTACCTGCGTATGGGCGAGGTAAAGTGGGAGTAGTGCGAAAAGCCCAGTCCGTAGTGCCCGATATTGTTGGAGCTGTACACCGCTTTAGCCATGGTTCGGATGGCCAGAGGCTCGAGCACCTTGAGGCGGTCGTCGGTGCGGGCTTTTTTCATCAGTTCGTTGAACGACTGTGCAATTTGCCGTGGCGTATCTGTTTTCATCGGGATGCCCAGTTCCAGGGCAAAGCGGGCAAAATCAGCCACTTTCGACATGTCCGGCAGGTCGTGTATACGGAAAATGAACGGCACAGGAGCGCCTCCTTTCCCGGCCTGGCCGGCTTTGTCTTCTTCCCTGGCTTTGAGCGGCGGCTGCATATACAGCGCCACCTCCTTGTTGGCCAGCAACATGAAGTCTTCAATGAGCAGGTGTGCATCTTTCCGTTCCTTCACATAGGCTTCCAGCGGGGTGCCGTCGGGGGCCAATTTGAAGCGAACTTCTTCAGTTTCAAAGCCGATAGCGCCGTTTTTCTCCCGCTCCTTGCGCATTTTTTTGGCGATGCGGTCCAGGTGTTTCAAGGCCCACTCGAGGTCGGAAAAGCGCGGATGGGCTTTCAGTTCGTCAGAGGGCTTCTTTTCCAGAATGGTTTGAGCTTCCTCGTAGGCGAAGCGTTTGGCGGAGTGAATCACTGTTTTTCCGAACCAGCGCGACACCAGTTTGTCTTTGGCATCGAAGGTGAACACAGCGGAAAAGGTGAGTCGGTCTTGTTCCGGCACCAGAGAACACAGGTTGTTCGACAGTTTTTCGGGCAGCATCGGGTTGCAGCGGTCGGCCAGATACACCGAGGTGCTGCGTTCGAAAGCTTCCCGGTCCAGTGCGGAATCCGGTTTGAGGTAATGGGTTACATCGGCGATGTGAACGCCAATTTCCAGATGGCCGTTTTCGAGTTGGCGAATGCTCAGGGCATCGTCGAAGTCTTTGGCATCTTCCGGATCAATGGTGAACGTAAGGATATCGCGGAAATCGCGACGGCGTTCTATTTCCTGTGGAGAAATGTTATCCGGAATTTGGGCAGCTTCGCGTTCGGCTTCTTCGGAGTGTTGGAGCGGGAATCCGGCGTTGATGAGGATTTTCTTCATCTCAAAATCGTTTCCGCCCAGTTTCCCGAGTGTCTGCGTCACTTTCCCGATGGGTACCCTGCCTTTGCCTTCCTGCCAATCGGTTACTTTCACTACCACTTTATCGCCATCCTGGGCATCGGCAATGGCCTCGATGGGGATAAAGATATCGGTTGGTACATTGGGGTTATCGGGCAGGAATAGCGCGTATTTCTTGCTTAAGCGGAGCGTTCCGATGAAAAATTCATTGGCGCGTTTGATCACTTCGGTGATTTCGCCTTCAGGTTTGCGCTGGATATGGGCGCCCCGTTTTCCACGGAAGGTGGGTGGGGCGCTGAAGAGCATTACCCGCACTATATCTCCATGCAGGGCCCCGTTCACGTACTTATTGGGCACATAAACGTCGGTATCCATCATTTCAGATACGATATAGGCTGCTCCGGTTCGGGTCATATCCACCCGGCCTTCAACGATCTTACGCTGACTTCCGCCTGATTTGTAGGCAACAGGCTTAGCAGCAGGCGCCTCGGTTTTTTTAACGGGCTGCTTTGGTGGTGCGGGTTCTTCAGCGCTGAAGCGATCGAGCGCTACTCCGAACTTGCCATCGGGGAATTCTGTGGCCATACCATTGGCCACCAGTTGTTGCATGGCATATTCCGCGGAATCGCGGTTGTTGTCCAGTTTTAGTTGTTCGGTGATTTGCTTCGGCGTAAAGCGCTTTTTGGGGTGGCCGAGCAGGAATTTGAGGAACTGTATTTGAAGTTCCTGGGCGGTCAGCTTTCTGCCGCCATGTTTCTTTTTCTTGGTCATCGTTTTTACGTAGCGGTGTAATCCGCGGATTAAAAAATGATAGGTCTTGGGTGAATTTCACCGCAAAATACGCCAAGTACGCAAAACAAAGGGAAGTTGGTTTGAGGCCTCGGCGTTGTAATGAGGTGAGCAGGGTCAACGCCTGTAGTTAGTATATAAACGTAGCTTTGGTAAAAAAGTTACCCGTATGGGGTGTTTTTTTGGTTTGAATGGTTTGAGTACCGGCGGGTTCAGCCGCCGATGTTTGAATGGTTTGAGGGGTTTGAATGGTTTGATGTAGGGGCGACCCTTGTGGTCGCCCGTTTTGAAAGGTTATAAAAAACAAAGCAGCGGTTTTCGAATCGCCGAAAACCGCTGCCAAATATGATTTAAAGCAAAAAAAGGTTGATTTCCAGACATTTATTGATTTCATTCCCCACATTAACCCATTCCCCACATTAACCCATTCCCCACATTAACCCCTATCGTTTCTCGATTTTCTGCGATTTAATGACTTGTTTGTTTTTGCCAACCAACTGTACCAGATAAACACCTTTGGGCAGATCGCCTACAAAGTATTGTTCGCCTTTGGCGGCTTCGAAAGCCTTTACTTTTTTACCCAGGATGTTGAATACATTCAATTGGCCAACGGCATCTGCCTGGTCTTGAACGGATACGAATTCGGTTGCCGGGTTGGGGTAAACCGCTAGCTCTGGTCTGGGGCTGTGTTGAGCCCTTAGAGCAAAGGTGGCCAACAGAAAGAAAAAAAAGAGTAAGGGTTGTTTCATGCTTAACAAATTCAGGTTAAGGCCGCATCCGTGACATAAAAATAGGGCATTTATGGTGTTGGATTGGCTGGATCAATGTTCAGGTGGAATGATTAAAAAAGAATTTGCCTGCAAAATAGAGTGATTCCTGTAGTTGACCAAAATTTTCTTTGGTTAGTTTGCAAAGATTTAACGAGCGGCAGACAATAAATTGAGAACTTCACAACCTGTTCACAACTGATATGCTCCATTAAACCGTAATTAGCCGCCGTTCGCTTTGATTTTTCCCCAGCAAATCCAGGTACTTCATGCGGAGGTTTTTTTCATGTACGCTGATTTGGGTGATGCTAACAGTTTGAACTCTGCCCGCTCTGTTCATCACAAAATCATTCTCGATGTCGCCCACACCTCCTGTCTGATGCAAATTTAAAACAGCTGAAGGGAGCTTGTGTTCATTGGTCGTAAGGCGGCCGAGCCAATGTTGAAAAACGGCCTCTCGCTTTCGCTGCATTTCTGCCGGGTAAAGGGTGGCGGAACACCAAAAATGAGGCTGACACGGATCAAGGTGTTTCAAGTGTCGTTGTTCTCCATCCCATCTGAATTCAAGGATGCGATCCGGGGTTGTGTGGTTGCCTCCAGTGCGTTCGAAAGCCAGGAACGTAAAGGGTTCTATGTTGTGCAGGTCATAATCGGCGAAAAAAGCATCTGACGATTCCCAGTCGAAAAAATCCAGCAATATGAGTCCTCTGCTTTTGCGGTAGGGCAGTTGGCGGCGGTGCAATATAAAGGCGCCATTGAGCAAACAGGCCGTTTTACCGTTGCGCGAACTGGCTATCCAGGTTCCTCCTGCCTGGGTATCGCGGGGGAAGAGCAGCGTCTGTCCTCCCGGAGTGCGTTCACGCACAATACTTTGTGGCGATCTGGAGGGCGCTTCATCGCGATTATGGGTAAGTACGAAACCCCTGGGCCTGGGCAGGTAAGTGACAGTGCACATGCAGCAAAGGTCGGAAATGGAAATCAGACCTCGCAGGTTTTTAAAACCTACGAGGTCTTGTCGCGATTAAGCGCTTATTTCGTCCCTTTTCGATACACCAGCATGGGTACTTTGGTGATGTAGGAGAAAGATTCGGAGCGGTTTGGACTAAACCACTTATTGAACCAGGTGGTTTTGGGATGCGTGAAAAATACGACGATCCCTGGTTTCAGTTTTTCAACTGATTTTTCCATCTGATGGGCAAAATCGGCGTCCAGATGATGTGGCTCGAGGCGTAATTTTCTCAGCAGCGGGAAGCGCTTTTGCCAGGCGGAGAAGTTGGTTTCTGCCACTACCTTTTCATCCGGGCTGTAATAAAAATGGACCAGATCCATTTGAATCTTCAGGTTTTCTGCCGTTCTGGAAACTACCTTTAATTCGCTGTCAACTTCCTGCAGGTCGGATGCATACAGCAGGGATTCCACTTTTTTTGCCCGGTAGCTGTGCGGAACCACCATGACCGGGATTGTTGATTTCTCAATAACCTTGCTGGTGTGTGTGCCAATCAATTTTAACAACTCTCCGGCGCCCCGGGTGCTGATACAAATGAAATCCACCTCGCTTTCCCTGGCATATTGCAGGATGGCAGCAGCGGGGTTGAGGTCTTCCAATACCGCGCAGCGGTACTTGGCCGGTTTGAAGGAGGAGGTGCGAATGACAGTCGCGACAAACTTTTCCAGTTTGTGCAGGGTGCTTTTGGTTTGTCTTTTCAAAGCGTTTTCAATGCGCGACTGATGTATGGTTGTAGGAATGAGCGCCTGAAAGCAGTTAAAAAAGATCAATTCCATTTCATGTCGACTGGCCAATTGCAGCGCGAAACGAATCCCGGCCTTGGAGGCCGCAGATAAATCGGTAGTAACGAGTATTTTAGTCATGTCCATCTCTTTATTACCTCAAAGATGGGCGTATTCAGATCATTCAGACAATGATCTGGATCATTGAACAGAGAGATTAAAGGTAATGCTTTCAGAGAGATTCAAGCCAGGAAACGGTTTTCTTCAATCCTTCGTCGAGCGGAGTGATCTGGTAACCCAGGTTCTCCACCGCTTTTTGAGGGGATAACATCCAGTGCGCCTCATACCTGTCTACCCATTCCGGGGTAATGGCAGGAGGTGTGCCAAACCGGTCGGCGCGCCATTGCATGGCCTTGGCTGCCAATTTCATAAGCCCTATCGGCATTGGGAAGATGCTGTAATGCTTGCCGCTTGCTTTCGCCAGGTGCCGGAAAAAATCCCGGAAAGAAATATTGACACCGCCAAGTATGTAGTTTTCCCCCGAAATGCCTTTTTGCATGGCCAGAAGATGGCCGTTTACTACATCGACGATGTACGCATAATTGCCCAATCCACTGCCGTCGCCAGGCAGGAACCTGAACCGGCCCTTGAGGTACAGCTGAATCATTTTATTTACTGCATTGATAGTAGCAGGATCGCCGGGGCCATAAACTCTGGTAGGGTTTACGATAACGATCTCCTGCCCTCCTGCCGCCCTTTTCCTGGCTATCGCTTCGGCCGCTATTTTCGACCGGTCGTATTCGGTGTAGGGGCTTTTCCAGGGTATGCTGGATTCATCCACCTGCTCATGGTCTTTGCTCGGGCCGAATACACCTGCGGTGGAGGTGAAAACCACGCGTCGGACCCCGTTGGCTTCTGCTGCCTTCAGAACGTTTTCTGTTCCTTCTACGTTGATCTGGTGATAGTAGGAAGGATTTTTTGCCCACGGGCGCGCATAAGCAGCCAGGTGATACACTTCTTCCACCCCATGCATAGCCTGGTTCAAATGACCTGCGTCGTGCAGATCCGCCTGAACCCAGCGAGGTTCGGTTTTGTCTGAAGTATCTGCCGGCGGAATTCGCGCTAATGCCACCACATCATGCCCCTGCGCCACCAGATGACGGGCAAGCACTCCTCCTATGTAACCGGTTGCTCCTGTAATCAGGATCTTTTTCATCATGAAAGGGTTTTGTGAACCTTTAACCAGGCACTATGTAACGCGCATATCCGGCTGGTGTTTCAAAGAAAACCATTCATTGGCCAGAGATAGCACCCAGTGAACAACAAGGGCTACCCAGATGGTACCGGTTTGGAGGGTTATGATGCAAAGTAACAAACCCAGTGGAATGGCGCCTATGCCTTCTTTGGCGTTTTTCGGCACATGGACCAGTGCATAAATGGAAGTATTGATAATGATGGCTGGCCATACGCCGAAAGCCCTGACACAGGAAAACAATAAAAAGCCCCTGAACATCAGCTCGTAAGCTACCAGGTAACCCATCCAGGAGAGCGCGCTCCAAAGCAACAAATTTTTGCTCCAAACCCGCGTCCGAATTTCGGGATACTGCTCCAGGTTGTCGGATGCCCGGGTTGACCGTGAGGTCATGAAGATAATCACCGTCGCCAGGCCGCCGATCCAGTAAAGTGAGGTGGCGCCCAGATGGGGTGCTATGCCGTAATCGGACCAGCTCATGCCCTTCCAGCCAATGAGAGCAATTGCCGGAACCAATCCGAATGCCAACATTCCCACCCATCTTTTGATGAAAACATGTCGCTCCTGTCCCTTTTCAGGGCCATATTTCCCAGCCAAATTTTCCAGCAGTTTTTCTGATTTTCCGGTAAACCAGAACAATATAAAGCCGATGGTGACCAGAATAATGGTCAGATTGGCTTCTTCTTTTTCGGGGCTCCACACAAATGAATACTCCATGGGATAATTAACAGTAATGATGCGTTTTCAGCCAGTTAAAGGCATTCAGAATGGCACTTTCCAGGGGCGTTTGTGGCATTTTTAATTCTTCCACTGCTTTCTTTGGGGAGTAATACTGGTCGTCGCAGGACACTCTTGCTGTGGCGTGGTTGATGTTAGGCATGAAATGGCACAACCTGCCGAAGAAGGTTCCCAAATATCCATAGGCCATCATGAGTGCCTGAGGGAGTTTGAGTTTTGGGGCTTTTACGCCCATTACTTTGGCCATTATTTGAAAAACCTCCCGGTAACTGAGGTTTTGGTGACCTGCAATGTAACATTCACCGATTCGGCCCATTTTCAGGGCGTTGACACAAGCCCTGGCCACGTCTTTTGCGTAAACAAAGTTCTTGCCGCCATTGGTATAGCCAGGCACCACACCGCGATACACGGCAACGATCATTTTCCCGGAGCTTGGCAGGGAGTCGTATTCGCCAAACATAAAGGTGGGGTTTATGAGTATGGCCGGAAGACTTCTTTCGCGCACCGCCTGCAATACATACTGGTGGGCGGCATACTTGGAGTCGATGTAGTCCAAACAATAGCGGTATCCATCAAACGGATCTTTTTCGGTGCCGGGGTGTTCTTTACTGCCGGGGTGGAGAGCAGATGTTCCCTGGAAAAAGCTCTGCCTCAAGGCCTTCAAGTGTTTTAGAGGAACTATTGGGTAACGCCAGGGCTCTCACAGAATAGCCATCCGACAACAGTTCGCGCACAATATGGCTACCCAGCAGGCCATCGGAGCCGGTAACAAGCACTTTCATGCAAAAGAGGTTTATAAAGGATACTTACTGGAGCCAGATGGTACTTTTTCAATCAGAGGTGAAATTCGGCGGAATGCTGCAATTATTCAAATAAAAGATTCAGGAAATATTGGGGTTGGGTGGCAATCAGGGAAAAAAAATGAGCCATCACTGCACGAAGCAGGATGGCTCAAATATGATGTATTTGTGCAAAGTGTTCGGAATACTTACAGGGCAATATGCTTGAAGCCCGTTACAGTCAGTTCTTTGTCCAGAGAGCGGAGGTACTGATCAACCGTTTGGTCGTTGTTTTTCACGAACTTCTGGCTGAGCAGGGTGCTTTCCTGGAAGAACTTGTTCAGACGGCCCTGAGCAATTTTTTCGAGCATATCTTCGGCTTTGCCTTCATTGCGCGCCAGTTCCTTGCCGATTTCGATCTCTTTTTCGATGATTTTCGGATCAACATCGTCGCGGCTAACAGAAACCGGGTTCATGGCGGCAATTTGCATGGCCACATCGCGACCGGCTTGTTCGAAAGCGCTGCCGGCTTTGCTGAGGGCAACAGCTACAGAGCGCTTGTTGTTGGAGTGGTTGTAAGTGAGAATCTGAGCGCCGGAGATAGGCTCGTAGCGGCTGATTTCCACTTTTTCGCCAATGATACCGGTTTGCTCGGCCACTTTATCAGCGATGGTGCCGGTGCCGTCGAATGGCAGGGCGAGGAGTGCCTCGAGGGTAGCCGGGAAGTTGGCCAGTGCCACGTCGGCAATTTTATTGGTCAGTGCGATGAAATTTTCGTTGCGTGCTACGAAGTCGGTCTCGCAGTTCAGTGCGATCACGATAGCGCGGGTGCTGTCGGCATTGATTTTGGCTACCACCACGCCTTCTTTTGCTTCGCGGTCTTCGCGTTTAGCTGCTTTGGCAATACCTTTTTTACGGAGCCAGTCTTGAGCAGCTTCAGTGTCGCCGTTGGATTCTTCCAGGGCTTTTTTGCAATCCATCATGCCAGCGCCGGTCAATTCGCGCAGTTTGGCAATATCAGCAGCAGAAACTTTTGTCATCTTTAGTGAATGTGGTCAATGTGATGAATATGGTTAATGTGGGGAATAGGGGGAATGTGGGGAATGTGATTAATGTGGGGAATGTGTTAAATGTGGGGAATGTGTTAAATGTGGGGAATGTGCTAAATGTGGGGAATGGGGTTGATGTGACTAATTTAGCTAAGCACATTGGCCAAATTAACCCCATGCCCCCCATTCCCCACATTCCCCACATTCCCCCCATTCCCCACATTATCTCATTATTCCGCGCCTTCTTTTTCGTCACCTTTAGCGGCTTT
>JADZFI010000437.1 GCA_020850025.1 Saprospiraceae bacterium | reverse complement strand
TAAGGCACTAAGGCACTAAGGCACCAAGGCACCAAAACACCAAAACACCAAAACACTAAGGCACTAAGGCACCAAGACACCAAGACACCAAAACACCCATCCCAAGCGCAACCCCAACTCGAACACTCAAACACTCAAACACATTACCTTTGCCCTATGGGACGCATATTGGCCATTGATTTTGGGTTAAAACGCACAGGGATCGCCGTAACCGATCCGCTGAAGATCATTGCCAGTGCGCTGACAACCGTGCCAACGCATGAAGCGCTGGACTTTCTAAAGCAATATTGCGCCCAGGAAGAAGTAGAGTGTTTTGTGCTCGGGCTTCCGCTTTACCCGGACGGCAACCCTGCCCAAATTGCACCACAGGCAGATGCGTTTGCTGAAAAGTTGAAAAAACTTTTTCCCGAAAAAAACATTATTCGTCAGGACGAACGCAATACTTCCAACGAAGCAAAGAAAATCATCCTGCAAAGCGGCATTAAAAAGCAAAAACGCCGCGATAAAGCTATGGTGGATAAAATAGCTGCAGCGCTGATCCTCCAGCAGTTCATGGAAGAAAATTACTGGAATTAACCCCTCAAACCCCTCAAACAACTCCCACCCTCATGCTCCTACCCATATACGCCTACGGCCAACCTGTTTTAAAGAAAATTGCTGCCTCTATCGGACCGGATTATCCTGACTTGCAGGCGCTGATTGCCAATATGTGGGACACCATGTATCATGCCGATGGTGTGGGTATCGCTGCCCCACAGGTTGGTTATTCCATTCGCCTGTTTGTTATTGATACTGAGCAGATTGAGCGAAAAGGGGCAAACAACATCCCCACAGATCAGCCCATCAAACAAGTGTTCATCAACGCTCAGATACTGGAGCAGACGGAACAACCTTATACCTACGAAGAAGGGTGCCTGAGCATCCCCGACATTCGCGGCGATGTGGAACGGCCTGAAGGCATCCGCATCCGTTGGCAGGACGAGCAGTTTCAGGAGCATGAAGCTACCTTTACAGGGATCAATGCCCGGGTCATTCAGCATGAATACGACCATATTGAGGGGGTTCTGTTTACGGAAAAACTTAAGCCCCTGAAAAAACGTCTGATCCAGCGTCGCCTGGAAGCTATAAAGGCCGGTCAGATCAAAACCGATTACAAAATGAGGTTTTTTGCCGCCCGCTAACCGGAGGTAAGAGTTTAGAACTTTTTGTTATGGTATAAAAGTTGCAGTGGTGCAGATGAATAATCATCCACCGCTTATGCACCGCCACATTGATATCCTCGTTGCCGACCATAATCCCATCTTTGCAGAGGGCATTCGCTCCCTGCTTACCAATTCCAACGGAGGCGATTTTTCCTATCATATCAAAGGGGTGGCAATTAATGGCTCGCAAGTGGCGGAATACCTTGGAAGTTCCCTCCCTGATCTTTTCCTGCTCGACCCGGATTTGCCGGATGCCGAAGGATTCAAGATCGTAGCCTCCATCAAGCAATCCGGTTCCAAAACCAGGATCCTCATCCTTAACGGTTCCGGCGACCCACTCCAGATTCAGGCCGCTTTCCGGGCCGGAGCTGATGGGTATATGCTCAAATCTGGTACCCGCGACGAATTGCTACAAGCCGTTGGCGCCCTTGCCGAAGGCAAAACCTATGTCGGTCACGGACTCATGCCCCTTGCTACCCCGCAATTTACCGATGGTTTGACGCCGGAGGTTCGTTTTGCCGAAAAGTATCAGCTCACCAAACGAGAAATGGAAATTCTCAGGCTTGTCGGAGAGGCCCTTACCAACAAAGAAATTGCCGACCGACTCTTTATCAGTGATCAAACTGCCGGGGTTCATCGCAAGAATATCATGCGCAAGCTTGGTGTAAACAGCACAGGAGCACTGATTAAAATTGCCTTCGAAAACCACCTGGTATAACCCTGGAATGGTAGTAATACTGTCACGATCTTGCCAAATCATTATTTAGGTCGAGATGGGCTTTTTTAAATTTGTTTTTCTGGAAATTTTACCATTATATTTGCGCCAATTAGTGCTTTTTTGAGCAATTTTTGCTCTTTTCACATTCTCTTAACCTTCCTGCCTGCCAAACCGAATGCCTTTAGGCATCGTTTTTGTTACTCTGCCTTCGCGTTCAAAAAATCGAAGCTGCATATTAGGACTTTTTTATCTTTGTGCTTTTCGCACATGCTGTCTGAAAGTCTTGATGCTTGATTAAGCTTCAACGAGACAACTACATTCAATCGATTACACTTTTTTCTAATCATTCAAATCATGATTAAAGCGAAATTTACACTCTTCTTCAACGCTTTGGGATGTATGCTGGCGCTGGCTTTATCGCTTTCAGCCCATAACGCCGCAAATGCTCAGTGCGCCATGATCTGCAATGATCTGGTTCAAATTGCACTGGACGATGACTGCTCAACGGAAATTACTGCTGATCTGATTTTGGAGGGCAACGGCTGTCCAAACGGCGTTTTCCAGGTGCAGGCCAGAATCAACGGCGTTTGGACGCCGGCTTCCGGCAACTTTGTAGCAACAGAAGCACACATCAACCTTACCCTTCAAATCAGGGTTAGGGATTTGATCTCCGGCAATTCATGCACCGGCAATGCACAAATCAAGGATGCTTTGCCTCCGGTTTTGGATTGTGAAGACATCAACCTCAATTGTGCCGTCACACAATACGATCCGGCTTTCCTGGCCAATGTGCTAAACATTGCTCAGGCCTGGCCTGATTATGTGGAAAACTGCACGAATGTCACCCTGACTTACATAGATCAGTATATCGATCTGGGCTGCAACGGTACCATTAATGGCAACTCGGATATCAGCTCCTACGTGATCCGTAAATGGACTGCCTCTGATGAAAGCGGAAATACCTCCACCTGCGATCAGTACATTTACTTCGAGCGCCGACACAACACTGATGTGTTCCTGCCCGCTAACATCACCGTGGACTGCTCCAATCCGGAAACCGATCCGGCATCTACCGGCGCGCCATATGTACAGGAATTTGGTGTAAACTTCCCGGTTTGGCCAAACGGCACCTTCTGCGAACTGAATGCCACTTACCAGGATTTAAGACTCCCGGTTTGTGATGGAACCTATCAAATCCTGCGCACCTGGACATTGTACGACTGGTGCCGTCCTAATGGTCCGCAAAACCCGCTTACACATACCCAGATCATCCGGGTGGAAGACTCTACTGGCCCGGAACTGGTTTGCCCGGAAGATATCACGGTTGGCACCAATCCAAATGACTGTCAGCTTGATTTCGACCTCCCGGATGTGATCGTTTCCGATAACTGTTCCCGCCTGGCTTCCATCGAGGCACAATGGTTGGACTACAATGGCATCGCGCAAAATATTTACGGAACCTTTACGACCTTCCCGGGTAATAACCCCTGGGACCGCGATACGCTTGCCGTACTTGGACTCGCCAATAACCTCGGCATAGGTGTTACACAGGTGAAATATATCATCAAAGACAACTGTGGCAATATTACCGAATGTGTGTTTAATGTTACGGTTGAAGACAGCACTCCTCCGAACGTATCCTGCGACCAAATGACTCAGGTAGCTCTGAATGTCAACGGAACAACGGTGGTGAATGCTTCCGTTTTCGATGATGGCTCTTACGATAATTGTTCTCCGGAGGTATACTTTAAGGTGCGCCGGATGAACCAGAATGGATGTCAGGATAACAATCAATTCCACGATCAGGTAATATTCTGCTGCGAAGACATCGGCGATACCGTGCAGGTGATCCTGCGCGTATACGATGTGCCGGTGCCTGCCGGAAGCGTAGATCTGGATTTCGCAGAATGGAATTCCAACGATTGTATGGTGTTGGCGCTGGTAGAAGACAAGATCAAACCTACCTGTACGCCTCCAGCCAATGTAACGGTTAACTGCGAGAACTTCGACCCAAGCCTTTGGGCTTACGGCAAACCGGATGTATCCGATAACTGCTGCCTCGACTCAACCAGAGTATACCAGGGCCAATATGGCCTTACACACTCTGTAAGCTACACACAATTCGATACGGTTTGTAACAAGGGTACCATCACCCGTACCTTCCGTTCGTTCGACTGCTATGGTAACAGCAGCCAGTGTACGCAGCGTATTGTGGTTAATTACAAACAGCAATATTTCGTCAAGTTCCCGAACGACGTGATCGTAACGGCTTGCGATGGTACCGGCAACTACGGCGAGCCATTGTTCTTCGGCAAAGACTGCGAATTGCTGGGTGTATCCTTCCAGGATGAAGTGTTCACGGTGGTGCCGGATGCCTGCTTCAAAATTGAGCGCACCTGGCAAATCATCAACTGGTGTACCTACAATCCGAATGCACCCTGCATCAACGTACCTAACCCCAACCCAAATCCTAACTCTACCTCGCCGCAAAACCTGCCGGGTCCAACAGTTTCCGCCTGCGGAACCATTGCCCCATGGGCCCCAACTGTGGTGAGAATCAATCCGGGAGACCCTCAACCCACCAATTTCTGTACTTTCTGGGACGCCAACGCAAACTGCTATGTGTACAAGCAGATCATCAAAATCAGCGATGGTCAGGCGCCAACCGGCACTTTTGTAACGCCAAGCTGCGCTAACCAGAATTGGCTGACGGCCAACAACAGCCTGCTTTGGAATGAAATGTACTGGTGGGATAACGGCCTGCAAATTCACGATCTCTGCGAAGAACCCACCGACCTTTGCATCACCGGTACGGATGCCTGCTCCGGCAATAACATCAACATCGAATACCTCTTGTTCCTAGACCTCGATGGCGACGGCACCATGGAAACCGTTGTGAATTCCGTGAACACGGGTATCGCCGGCCTTGGCTGGAACAATGTGCTGTACAATAACCTGAATACCCCGAACTT
>JADZFI010000436.1 GCA_020850025.1 Saprospiraceae bacterium | reverse complement strand
GAGCAGATCAATATCAGTCAATGGCTGAAATGATCTGCTCCAGCAGGCTTTTAACTGATTTAAGGCTTCTCACCTCATCCTGGACCAGGATCAGTTCCTTGTTCGTTTGCTTAAGAGAAACGCCCATGATTCTGCCATGCTTTTGCAGAAACGTCATGATTTTGAGGAAGTGTTCCGTGCTATAGAAGGAAGACTGCGGATCACCCAGGAAATAGCAGCGCAGCTTGCCCCCCTTCAGGATCAGCCTTTCAAAACCAATTTTCTTGCAAACCCACTGCAATCGCAACCCGTCGAACAAAGCATTGACCGGTGAAGGCAATTTGCCGAACCTGTCCTGTAGTCGCTGGGCAAAAGAGGTTATACCTTCCTCATTTTCAATGCCATTCAGCTCTGTGTACAAATTCAGGCGTTCCTGGGTATTGGTAACGTATTCAGAAGGGATCAGCATTTCCACGTCCGTTTCAATGGTCACATCGCGCACATAGGTGCCTTTTTGGGCGATTTCCTCCTGGAAAATGTCTTTGAATTCGGTTTCTTTTAGCTCCTGAATGGCTTCATCCAGTATTTTCTGATAGGTCTCAAATCCGATATCTGCGATGAATCCGGATTGTTCTCCGCCTAAAAGATTTCCTGCCCCGCGAATATCCAGGTCGCGCATGGCTACCTGAAATCCTGAGCCAAGATCACTGAACTCTTCAATGGTCTTCAAACGCTTTCGGGCTTCCTGCGTCAATACACTCATCGGTGGGGCAAACAAATAGCAATATGCTTTTTGATTGCTGCGCCCTACCCTGCCCCGCAGCTGGTGCAGATCGGAAAGTCCGAACATATCCGCCCTGTTGATGATGATGGTATTGGCATTGGGGATATCCAAACCTGTTTCGATGATGTTTGTACAAGCCAGCACATCGAACTTTCGGTCAATGAAGTCTACCAATACTTTTTCCAGGTGTTCAGGGTCCATTTGGCCATGAGCCATGGCCACATCTGTTTCAGGACAGATCCTTTTGAGTGTTTCCACAATTTTAGGCAGGTCGTTGACACGATTGTGTACAAAATAAACCTGGCCACCTCTGTTCACCTCTGTATGGATCACCTCCTGTATCAAATCCTCGTCGAATACCCTGATCTCCGTGTGAATGGGTTGTCGGTTGGGTGGTGGAGTGCGTATTACCGACAGGTCGCGGGCCGCCATCAAGGAGAACTGCAAGGTTCGGGGAATGGGGGTTGCCGTAAGTGTCAGGGTATCCACATTCACTTTAAGGCCTCGGAGTTTTTCTTTGCTCGCCACCCCGAATTTTTGCTCTTCATCCACGATCAGCAATCCAAGGTCCTTGAATCCTACCTCTTTACCAAGCAAGGCGTGGGTTCCTATGATGATATCTATTTGTCCTGCCTTTAATTTCTCCAGAATTCCTTTCTTCTCTTTTGCCGATCGAAACCGGTTGATGTAATCAACGGTGACCGGAAAGTCCACCAAACGCTCCGTGAATGTGCGCCAATGTTGTAGCGCCAGGATGGTGGTGGGCACCAAAACGGCCACCTGCTTGCCATCGGCAACAGCCTTGAATGCTGCCCGGATAGCCACCTCCGTTTTACCAAAACCTACATCTCCACAAATCAGGCGATCCATGGGGTATTCCTTTTCCATATCGGCCTTTACCTCCTGGGTACTCTTGAACTGATCGGGCGTATCTTCGTAAAGAAAGCTGGCTTCCAGCTCAGTTTGCAATACATCATCTGGCGGAAAAGCATGGCCTTTGGCAGCTCTTCTGGCAGCGTACAACTTGATCAGCTCAGCAGCAATGTCCTTGATTTTCCGCTTGGTGCGGGCTTTCAGTTGTTTCCAGGCATCAGAACCCAACTTCGAAAGTTGAGGAGCTTCTCCCTCCTTGCCGAGGTACTTCGAAATCTTGTGCAAGGAGTGGATGCTCACATACACAATGTCATTGTTTTTGAAGTTTAGCCGGACGGCCTCCTGTTTTTGTCCGCCAATATCAATGGTTTGCAGCCCCGCAAATTTGGCAATGCCGTGGTCAATATGTGTTACGTAGTCGCCGGGAGCAAGCTCACGCAGCACCCTGTAGTTTAGTGCAGTATCCTTTGAGAAACCCTGCCTGATTTTATACTGGTGATACCGCTGGAATATCTGATGGTCAGTCAGCACCTCAATCTTAAGGTCATCATCAATAAATCCCTCGTGGATGGGGATCTCCACCGGCATAAACTGGACATCTGCTTTTAGTTCCCTGAAAATAGCCGCCAGGCGATCGAACTGCTTGGGGTTTTCCGAACAAATATAGGTTTCATAGCCAGCCGCCTTCATCTCATGAAGGTGTCTGATAAGCAGGTCAAAATTTTTATTGAACGATGGCTGAGGTTTAGCGTGAAAAGCTATGACCCGGGAGGATTGAAGGGACATGGAGGAGTGCAAATTCTGGACACAAAGTTAGGGCAAACTATAGAAAGCATTCCAGCATAAACAATGGAACCAGGCGATAGTTGCCGACGCCCCACCAGACTACCCTTCCTGTCAAGTGGAGGACTTTTTACCTGTTTCGACCATAGTACAGCCATGCTGCACAGGTGCCGACCGCCCCACTTTCGGGAAATTTACTGCCTGAAAAGTTCGAAAAAAATATGGCTTGAATTATTCATTATCAATTACTTATAATTTTAACTAGTGAAAACAAGGGAAAACAGGCCGGGCGACTCAGGCCTGTTTCCTGTCCTGTTCCAGGGTACTGTGCCGAAGGACCTTTGTCATGCAAATCGGAGAAAAAAATACCGATCGCATAGGTCTCATGAATAACGCACTCGCACTTCCAAGCACTAGCAAAAACATCGTAACCGATTCAATCACGGGTCTGGATTTGATCGGCGCCTGCATTACCGGTCTGGATCTGATCGGTGCATAAGCTGGCAGAAAGTAACCAACCACCATATTCATAAACGCCCGGTCCGGCATCAATTGTCTGGGCGGGAAAAATGCCACATCATTATGAGAAACGTTCCCACACCCAACCGCCCGGCGGTTGCCATCTCTCCCCCCGGGAGAGGGTCGCAACAAAGCCTGGTGCGTCCGAATCGCGAAACAGACACTACTCATCAAATGAGTTGTGACGTCGTGTTCGGGTCGCCCTCGGCCAACTGCCTGGGCACCGGCATTTGCCGGATCACTGCCCGTACTACAGTTCAGGCTATCCAGACCGGGCAAAAACGAACCTGTCAAAGCACAGCTGCACTCCTTTTTCCCATCGACAAAGGGAAAGGACTGTCCATGGTGCTCACGCGCAGTCTGCTGTGCGTGAAGTTGTACAAAAACCACCTGCGTCACGGTGTACTGCGGCTTGACAGTCCATACCCGTTGCCCAAGGATTTGCGGTCAACACTGGGTTTGAAACTAAAAGAACTACCAGCAGGCGACTATCAAGTGCTGGAGTCTTCCGGTTTTCTTCGGGTAGATTTCAAATCAGGCAAATAAAGGGTAGCCTGGATAAATGTTAACCGATTTAAATTTTTATAACATGACTCACTCTAATGTACAAGGAGTTCGGGCATTCCTCAGAGAAGCCTTTCTCCTGATCCTCTTAACCCTGATGGGCGCTGCCGGCAGCAAAGCATTTGCCCAACAGGCAGCCGAGCCGGCACAAAGCACTCCAACCGTTCGCGCGGCCAGCCGAATGATGAGCTGCGATGTGGTTTACGGCGGCAATGCACAATGCTCCGGAGCCGGAATCTGCAAAATCACTCAGCGAACCACCGGCGGTCCAACTGCCATGGAGAAAAAGCTGGGATGTAAAAGCACTACCGGTTTGCTATTCCCGATTGACGAAGGGAATGGAGTATCACTCATCCTCACCAAACAAATGCTTTGCCCGCAATTCTACAATAGTCATCTGCAGAAAGGAATACTCCTGCAGGAAAACAATGCGGAATTGTCTGAGGAAATCATTCAAACGCTTGGGTTGAAAATCAACAAGTTAAATGCTGGTTCCTACCCGGTAAAGGAAGAAGCCGGTCAGTTAACGATTGACTTTAAGTCGTCAAAAAATTGATGTTAACCGCCATTTCGACCACTAAATTTTTGTCACACATGAATCATATCATTTCAGCAAGGATCAAGGCCAAAGCCGGTCAACTCCTGCTCTCAACGATTTTGCTGCTGGGATTTGTCTGTACAATCAGCCAAACCACCCATGCACAGGCACTGCAGCCACCTTCCCAATCTTATCAATGGAAATCAGCAGAAGAAGCCAACGGCATTTTGCTTGCCCAGATTACGGTATTGAATGAACAAATACCGGGACTTACTGCAGGTACTCCTCTGTACGACAACACATTACGCCGGATTGCATATTTCAAGGCCATTCTTGAGGAAACACGCAAAGGTGCAGACCTCGCCCAGGCACTTGAACTGGCCATCCCGGCTGCTGCCACCCTCGGTTTTGAAAAAGAGGCTTCCTATACCCCCAGAGTGATCCTGAGAGCCTTGCAAACCGAAACAAGGGTCATGTTAACCAACTAAATATCTCATTCAGAAGGGGATTGACCGATTGTCTATTCGAGAATCCCATACCCAAAGGGAAGCTACATTCATTTCATACGGCACTGCCGTATATCATTCTTTTAATTTTCAACTTCATACTAGCATGAAAAAGAGCAATTTTCATCTCACCCTGTCCCTCGTTGTCTGGTGGACGTTTGCATGTGCAACTGCGTTTGCACAAGCAAATGTGAACATGGTCCAGAACGGGGCGCCTGGCGGCAATCCATACACTATTGCCCCTCCAACAGATTGTTTTTTCAACTTTTTCGACTCCGGCGGTCCGAACGTCAACTATTTGAACAGTTCGAACGCTCATGTCACCTTTCTTCCATCAAATCCGGCAACACACCGTGTACAGGTGTCGTTCAGCTCGTTTGGTTTGGAGCAAGGCTGGGACGCCTTGTACATATACAATGGCACGGACACTATACCAGCAAATAAAATCCCCGGCCCACAGGGAGCTACATTCAGTGGTTTCCCAGCTGGAAACTGGCAAAGCATCAGCCCGGGTACCATTACCGCTAATACCGGTATTGCAGCCGTAGGCGCTAATCCAAACCAAGCGCTTACCTTTCGCTTCCTTTCGGACTTAACGAATACCAGACCAGGCTGGACGGCCATTGTGCGCCAGGTACCTATTATTGACTGTCCGATGACGGCGCCTGCCAATCAAACAGCAAATACTGGCGCCGGCTCTATCAATTGTTTCGTGAATGTAACCAGCCCATTGCCCACCTTTCCGGGTGGATGTAATGCCGGTTACCAACTGCAGTACCGCATCAATGGCGGTGCTCCAATAGTGGTGCTCACGACCATTAATACTGTAATTTCTGCTCCGGTGGGCAACAATGTCATCACCTGGGAGCTCGTAGATCCTTGCGGCGGTGGCGTTATCAGCGCTGCCGTGCAGGTGATCAATATAATTGATAACACCCCTCCAACCATCACCACTCCGAGTAACACGACCATCACCTTGCCTTCGGGTGAGTGTGAGCTCGCAAATTACAACTACCAGGTTACCTGCTCCGACAATTGCCCTGCAGGCGCCAACGGACAGGTGAGCCATCCGATCGATTATTTTCCTGCCAACCTGGGTAACTCCGGGATCATGTTCGACGTGACCAATCTGGGTTCCACCCCGCTGACCATCACGCAGTTTGGACCTTCTCTGGATGTAGGCACCTACAATATGGAGGTGTACTACACCATTGCGAACGGATTTTCCGGACAGGAAAACGACCCTGATAACTGGATCCTTGCCGGAAGTACGATTGTTACTTCCACCAATGCAGCGGTTGGCACACCTATTCAGGGATTTGGTATCACCATTCCTGCCGGTCAAACGCGCGGCATTTATCTGACAAGCACCACTGGCATGCCGCTGAATTATACCAATGCAGTACGGCAGATCAGCGACGGTACACTTCGAGTGTCCTCCAATCCGGGCGCAGGCGTAGCTTATCCATTCGGCGTAGCTACACCAAGCCGAGCTTACAATGGCTATGTGAACTATTCCACACCAAACGGTGGCGCAGCAGTACAGCTTGCACCATTCCCGCCGGCAGTGCTGGAGGAAGGCAATACCTATACCTACCACTTTCAGTGTACGGATGCTTCAGGCAACACTGCCACCAAATCCTGGTCTGTAACCATTGAGGACCTCCCGAACCCGACAGGTGCTCTGACCTGCAACGATGCCATCAATTTCGCCCTTGGACCTAACTGCAGTGATACACTCACAGCCGATCAGGTGCTGGAAGACGGACCATACCGCTGTTTTGATTACTACCCGGTACAAGTAGATAAGACCCCGCCGTTGGGTAACGGGCCATGGGTGCCAGCCGTATTTGACTGCACCGACATTGGCAAAAAGTACAAATACCGCGTGTTTGACGACAAGAACAACAACGGCATCCTTGATGCTGGTGAGAACAGATGCGAAGGCGAGGTAAACATCGAAGACAACTTATCGCCAGCGCTTGACTGCAACCCAACGCCTGTTACGATTCCGTTCAATTATCCGGTAACTCCGCTGTTCAGCCAGAATACGACACTGGAACTTCCCTTCCGCAGTCAAGGCTTGCCACAACAGATTACCGACGGTCAGACCCGTGAATTCCAGATTCCGGTTAACCTTCCCATGAATGCAAATGTGGATGATGTAGACCTGCGCGTGCGTGTTACCGGCGATGTATTCTTTGCCGATATGAATATTCAGGTGGAAAGCCCGCAAGGCACTGTGGTTACCCTTTGGGACGGAGCAGCAGCCTGTGGCGGAGCATTGTTCGTACGCTTCGACGACGAAGGTGTTTTCAACCCCATGTGCGACAGCTACACTACAGACAAAAGAGCACAAATTCCATTTGGTCTTGGATTGTTGAGCAGCTTCGACAATGAGGATGTAAACGGTATCTGGCGTGTGAGATTCTCTGACCAGAATGCAGGTGGAGACGTTTCCACCATTGAGATCGCGGACTTGCACATTCGTATGACCGGCACCTTTGGCGCCGGCTTCCCGAACGGCATCGACCCGGCCGATGTTATCCCTAACGGTAACCAAAGCTTTGTGGTGCCTAAGGATATCTCCATGCTCGCAGACCTGGATTTCTGCTCCGACGTAACACTTAGCTACCTGGACCAATCCCAGCCACAAAACTGTGCTTCCGGATTGACTTCCATCATCACACGTACCTGGACGGCAAAAGATGCCTCCAACAATGTAGCTACCTGCATCCAAACCATTAACCTGCTGCGCCCAACCCTGAGCGATGTGGTATTCCCGCCAGATTATGACGGCATTGAAGCCCAGGTATTCAATTGCAAAATCGGCGTATATCCAACACCTCAATGGATTGAAGATCAGGGACTTCAAGGACTCCCATACGTATTCGGTCTGCCTAACGGCGGCGCTATCTTCTGGGAACACCACGACACCCCTATCTGGAGCTGCGATGGAAGTTACAGCATTTCACGCTCCTGGAGAGTGGTTGACCCCTGCACGGGTCAGATCATAGAACACATCCAACTGATCCAGATTGTGGACGACGAAGGACCTGTGTTTGTTACTCCGGTGCCTGACCAGATTGAAAGCACGGATCCTTACGACTGCTGCGCCAGCATGGTACTTCCCGAAGTAATTGTAATGGATAGTTGCTCCCAAGTCAACAATATCACCGCGCTGATCTATCCTATCAATCCTGTGACCGGCATGCTTGGCAACCCAATTGGTGTGAACGGAGGCTTGTTCAACTTCCCGGGCAATCAGCTCAACAACCCGGACACCCTGGCTTCTTTTGGAACGACACAGTGCAGTCCTACAGGTGAACACCTGGTAGTATATATTGCACAGGACGATTG
>JADZFI010000435.1 GCA_020850025.1 Saprospiraceae bacterium | reverse complement strand
GAATATAGCCCAGTGCAGGGAATCTGCCGTCCAGACGATGAATCATGGGCATTTCTGTGAAAAATACGATCAGGCCATTCAAGGCCAGCATTTGCCCGATCTGCGCTTCCGTCCAGGCGTATTCTTTTTCCCAAAACAATGGTATGGTCCATAGTATTTGCATAAAAACCATGGCGCCCATCATGGTGAGCAAAGTGAAATACACGAAAGTGCGGTCGCGATAGGGAGAAATGGTAATGGAAGCCGGTGCTGTTTCCGTGCTTTCCGCTGTATTAACAGGTGTTTCGGCCTTTGGAGGCACCAGCCAAAGCAAGGTAAAGGATGCAACAATACAGGTAATTCCGTCCACCCAAAACAGCCATTCCCAACCTATTGCTACCAAAAGTCCTCCCAGGGCAGGGGCCAGCGTCCATCCCAGGTTCACAGCCATGCGATACAGGGAAATAGAGCGCGTACGCGTTTCCGGCTCGCAGTGCCGGGCCATAGCAACTGAATTGGCCGGTCGAAATATCTCTGAAGAAAAGCTCATGGCAAATACAGCCAACCCCATCCACCAGATATCACGCACCAACAACATGAGCAGGAGTACAACGCCATTGATGACCAAACTCCAGAACTGTACCGGGTAGTACCCGAATTTATCTGTCAGCTTGCCACCAATAAAGGCGCCGCTCAGGGCTCCTACCCCAAAAAACGTCATGACATAGCCGGCAGATTCCAGCGGGAATCCCAATTTCTTGGTCATGTACAGCGAAAGAAAGGAAATGACAAAAGCGCCGCAACGGTTAACCAGGCTCACTATGGAAATATACCAGATAACGCGCGGAATGCCCTTGTAAGAGGAAAGCCAATGGGTGTATAGTTTTAGTAACATAGCTTGGGTAATTAAGTGTAGGAGTGACTCAATTGTCAAACATTCACTTAAATGGCTAACCATATTCCCCAGGGTATGGTTTCCTGATCCGGAAAAATATTTGGCGCCTGAAAAAAGAAGCGCCGGATGCTTTTCAGCAGCCGACGCTGTTCATACAATAGAATGGATTGCTAATCTTGATTGGTTAATGGTTCCATGGTTGCTGGAACAAATCCAGGGCGAAAGTCGAAACTTCATGCGTAAGTGCCAACTTTTTTTGCATCAAATCTTTCATTCTTGAAAAGAAGTTTCGACAAAAAAAATGGCGGTTTGCCGGGTTGAAAAAGCCACACAACGAATAAAAAATCATTGTAAACTATACGGCTTTGATATTGAAAGGGCTGAAAGGTTAGCCGACAAAAGAGCGATCTTTGGCCATATGCTGCGCGTAAAGCATGGCCGCACCGGCCAGGGCCATATCTTTGAACAAAAGGAATTGTGCGCTGATGCTGCCGCCCATGGCTGCCTGCAGGTGAACCAGCGCCACCATCAGCAATAAATAGACTGCCAGCAGGATACAGGCCAGTTTGTCCCATTTGCCGATCAGCATGCTGATGGAGGCGGCGGTTAAACTGATCCCTCCTACGACTACCCATACCTTGGGGGCAGGCATATAGGTTGGTACGAAAGAATGAACCATGGCCTCAATACTTAACAGATTGATCAAACCAAGGATGGCGAAGGGAATGGCAAAAAGCCAGCGACCAAGGGAGAGAAATGCATTCATGTTACGTTTTGTTTAATTGCTCATGGCGGCTTTTTTGAAGTAAAATTCCTGAATGGATCATACTTACATTACCATCTGCGAAATTAAACTGCCCGATCAGGATTGTCTTCTTTTTTTACCGGTTTTTCTGAAAAGAAAAACCCCGGTTCCATTGTTGGAGCCGGGGTTTGTATGCTTCATAGGAAACAGGCAATTTATGCTTTTTCCTTTTTGACTTTGGTTGCCTTTTCAGCCGGCTCAGCCTGCACGGCTTTACCGCTTATCACTTCTTCTTTGGTGAAGTCAACCACCAGCGCAGAAGCGATGAAGATTGAAGAATAAGTACCAAAGACTACACCCACCAGCAAACCGAATGCAAAGCCGCGGATAGCGCCGCCACCGAAGAGGAACAGCAACAGGACCACCACCAGGATGGTACCTGAAGTGATCAGGGTACGGCTCAGGGTAGTATTGATAGCCATGTTGAACACCTCTTCTTTTTTCCGGCCTGCGTAAGTGCCCAGGAACTCACGGATACGGTCGTATACAATAACCGTATCGTTCACAGAGAAGCCGATTACCGTCAGGATACAAGCGATGATGGCCTGGTCGATCTCCAGAGAGAACGGAACGATACCGTGCAGCAAGGTGAAGAACGTGAGCATGATCAACGCATCGTGCGCCAGTGAAAGCACCGCGCCAAGAGAGAACTGCCAGCGACGGAAACGAATCAACAGGAACAGGAAAATCAAACTCAAGGCCCAGAATCCTGCCCAGAAAGAGGAGTTCCGGATGTCATCTGCCACTGTGGCACTAACCTGGCTGGAAGACACGATGTGCGTGCCGGAGCTGTTGGTTTTCTTGAAGGATTCCAGATCAGAGGTGTATCCTGCGGCAGTAATACCTTCATGGAGCTTTGCAGCAACCTGATCTACCACATCTGCTCCCTGTTCGTCAATCTTGTAGGAGGTTGTAATGTTGTAGGTATTAGCCGTGTTTACTGCTTTGATGACCGGGTTGCCTTCAAGTGCAGTGGTAAGCGGGCCGCGCAGTTGCTCAATGTCCACAGGCTTGTCGAAAGCCACGTTGAAAGAGTAACCACCTTTGAAGTCTACACCCAACTCGAAGCCTTTGGTAAAGAAGGAGGCTACACCGATGGCTATCAGTGCCAGCGAGAAGGCATAAGCCATTTTGCGCTTGCCGATCCAGTCGTAGTTAATGCCTACGAGCCATGTTTCAGACCATGGGCGGCTGTAGTTGATATCACGGCCTTTTTCCAGCCACCATTCGGTGATGAAGCGGCCCACCAATACAGCGGTGAACATGGAGCATATGATACCAATGAGCAGTACCGTACCAAAGCCTTTGATTGGGCCCAGACCGAAGTAGATCAATACGAAGGCCGTCAGGAGCATCGTGGCGTTGGCGTCAATAATGGCCGGCAGGGCGCGTGTGAAACCGGTAGCCACCGCTTTTGCCATGCCAAGCCCGTTTCTTAACTCTTCACGGATACGTTCGTAGATGATAACGTTCGCGTCAACGGCAGCTGCAAGGGTCAGTACGATACCGGCAATGCCTGGCAGGGTGAGTACAGTACCCATGGAAGCCAATGTGCCGAGGATGAAGAAGATGTTTGCCAACAGGGCAACCACACTCACCCAGCCACCTTTGTTATAGTAGGCTACCATGAAAAAGCAGAGGAACAATACGCTTAGTGCCATGGTGATCAACGACTTGTTGATGTTGTCGGCGCCGAGTGACGGGCCAACCTGGCTTTCCTGAACGATTTTGGTGCCGGCGGGCAGTTTACCTACCTGCAGGATCTGAGCAAGGTCTTGGGCTTCTTCGAGCCGGAATCCACCGGTGATAGAGGTGCTACCGCCGGTAATCGGATTGATAACACGTGGAGCGCTCACCACTTCGTCGTCGAGCAGGATGGCTACCTCACGGTTGCCTGCATTGGCAGCGCGAGTGGTCATGTCGGCCCAAACTTTGGCGCCGTCGTTGTTCATTTGCAGGCTTACCTGAACTTCACCTGTGGTTGGATCAGGATCAGCGCGGGCAAGGGTTACTACAGAGCCATCGAGTGGCGCCTTATCGGTGCCCGGACGTTTTTTAACGGCGTAGAGTTCGAATTTGCCATTGAGGCTTTCGGTAGTCCCCTGGGCATCATCCACGGGCTTGCGACCCCAACGGAATGCCATGTCACCAGGGAATTTAGCCGCTACATCAGGGCGCGTGAGGTAGCCCATTACGGTCGCCATTTTGTTTTTGTCTACCCAGGCCAGTACAGAACCGCCCTGGCCGTTGAGGCTCATCTTGGAGATCAGCGGACCGGCTACAGAGTCGGTGTTCAGGCGGTCGGTGATGACGGGCACTTTTTCCTTGGTGGAGTCGGGCTGGCCATCTGCACCTTTTGGATATTCGTAAGTGGTGTCTTTCTCAATAATTTGGCCACTTGCGTTAGCTGCGCTAGCTTTCAGGAGGTTGTCGGCTTCGGTAAAGCCCTGAATAACGCCTTCGTCCTGAATGCGGTATGTTTCCCAGAACTCAAGTTTGGCCTGTCCGGTGAGCATGGCGCGTGCACGGGCAGGGTTGTCGATGCCGGGCAGTTCCACCTGAATAAGGTCGCGAGCAGCGTCAAGGCTTACGTTGGGCTGAACTACGCCCAACTTGTCAATACGTTGCTTGAGGCGCTTGTATGTTTCGTCTACTGTTCCGTTGGCCAGGGTACGGATAGAGTTGATAGCGTCTGCATCCGGAGCGTCAAATTTGATGCCGCTGGCTTCGTTACGAGCGAAAATGGAGGCAAGGCTACGACCTTCACCTACTTCTTTCCAGGCTTGTGCAAAAAGCGAGATATAATCGCCCTGCTGGGATTTCTGGAGTTCAGAAGCGCGATCAAGCGCTTTGGTGAAATTCGGATCGGTGCTGTTGCCGGAAAGGCTTACCAGGAAGTCGCGAAGATCTACCTGGAGCAATACGCTCATACCACCTTTCAGGTCAAGACCCATGGCAAGCTGACTTTTTTTCAAGTCGGCATAGGTGAATTTTTTGATGAGCGGAATTTCAAAAACAGTTTCCGTGGACAGAGAGTCCAGGTACTCGGCATAGCAGCCCTGCCATCCGAGAGTGGGGTTACTGTTGGCACAATTGTCTGCAT
>JADZFI010000434.1 GCA_020850025.1 Saprospiraceae bacterium | reverse complement strand
TGATCGAGACCAGAATTGGATATCCGAAACCTCCCTTCCTGATGATGGCCCCCATTGGCGCCCCAATGAACAGGAAGATAAAACATACCAGCGCGAAGCTGTATTTATTGTACAACTCGTAACCGGTCTTCACCCAATCCAATTTACGCGCCTGCACCTGGTTTTTGCGGGTTTCTACAATATTTCGGGAGAGGCCGTGGCGGGTTTTGGCCTCTTTCAGCAAGGCAGCTTTGTCACTTTCCTTGAATGTTTCCAACAATGAAGCGTATTGATTGAGCGGCTTGTTGAGTTCCGGCACCGGAACGCTGGGGCCTGAACTGGACCCCTGAATGCGCTTCTGGATGTTTTGAACGGATTTTAGTCCCTCCTTTCCCCTTTGCGTTGCAACGCTACCGGTGTCGGCGGGGGATGGCTGGGGTGGCTGAGGACGGCGCTTCACGTTCAACAGCATGTCATTGACAGCCATTTGACCGGCATCCTTGATTTTGACGGATAAAGAGTCAACGTTAGCCCGCAGCTGACTCATACTAAGCATATTGCGTTGCTGACTGAAGCGATCTTCATCGGTGCGCACCAGTTCAAACTCCCTCATGTCCCAAACCTTGGACCAGGACTTAAAGTTGGTTCGGATGAATGGAAATTTGCGCTGATTGGAATTTGGTCCCTGGTTACCCGGCTCCTGATACTGCATGCCGTTGTACAGGTTCATCACAAAAAACCGCTTGTCGGTTGTGGTGTACATTTGGCCGCTGTCTGCCAGAATCTGATTGAACTTAACCTGACCCAAATTCGATTGATCCTCAATCATGACCTCCTTGATGGTTTCACCATCAGGCAATTTATCGCCAATACGAATGACGAATTGCCGGAAATCTTCATTAAAGATGCCCTCCTCCATGGTCAGCGCCGGCTTGGCCTTTCTGATATCGAACAAGCGGCTGCGAAATTTCAGGTTGGCAATGGGAATGAGGAAGTCGGAGCATACATAGGAGAATAGGGAGATACCGGCCGCCAGGAAGATCAGGGTTCGCATAACCCGTATCAGCGGAATACCGGCGCTTTTCATGCTCGACAGTTCATACCGCTCCGCAAGTCCGCCCATTACCATAACCGAGGCAATGAGCACTGCAATGGGCAAAGCCATGGGAAATACGGTTACCGACATATATCCTACCAGCTCCATCATGATCAGGAAGCCCACTCCTTTCCCTGCAATTTCATCAATATACAGCCACATGATCTGGATCACCAGCACGAATACGGCAATGAAAAAAGCTACCGCAAAGGGGCCAACGGAGCTGGTCAGTAGTAGCTTGTCAATTTTCTTCATGCCTGGGAAATATCATTCCTTAAAAATCGAACCGCGCATTAAACGCCTTTAGCTGCGAAATCGTACCCACCGGATCCTTGGCGCCGAAAACACTGTTTCCGGCCACGAGTACATCAGCGCCGGCCTGAAGCAGGCTTTCTGCATTTTGCAGCCCTACCCCACCATCAATTTCAATTAGCGTAGCCGAATTGGCCGTCATGATCATCTCCTTCAGTTTTCGTGTTTTAAGCAGGCTGTTGTAGATAAATTTTTTTCCGCCAAAGCCCGGATTTACCGACATCAGACAAACCAGGTCAATGTCCTCTATCAAATCTTCCAGCACTGTAACGGGCGTATGAGGATTGAGGGCAACCCCTGCCTTGGCGCCGGTTTCCTTGATCTGGTGCACCGTTCGGTGCAGGTGCGGACAGGCCTCTGCATGTACCGTAATCACCTCGGCGCCGGCCTTGCGAAACGATTCAATGTATTTTTCCGGCTCCACGATCATCAGGTGCACATCGAGCGGCTTTTTTGCCAGTCGTGAAATGGCCTCTACGATGAACATGCCGAAGGTTATGTTGGGCACAAAGCGCCCGTCCATGACATCAAGGTGAAACCAATCGGCTTCAGAGCCATTTACCATGGCAATTTCTTCAGGCAAACGAGCGAAATCTGCCGCCAGCACGGAGGGGGCAATAAGATGTTTTTTCATAGTAAAATGTGCTATCGAACCGTTACCACCTGATTGGGGCGCAGCAAAGGTAGCCTTTTGAGTCGGAGGAATAGCTGAACAGTGGCCAGAACATCTTTTTCGCAATAGGTGGCAATGCGATCCAGGTCCCGTTCTTCCCAATACACCTGCCCTACATCTGCCCCGCTGATATCATCTTTGGGGGAAGGAATGTCGAACACGGCGCAAAGCAGACGAAGCGACGTGAAATTCTTGATGTCGCCGAATTTCCACATTTCCAGTGTATCCAGCAGATGTTTGGTTTCCCAGGGTTTCTTGCCGGCAATATCCAGCATTTTAGGTAGCGGCAATTGATTGATCAACGAACGGCGACAGATGTATGGCACATCAAATTCTTTGATGTTATGACCACAGATGGCAAACTTGTCGGGATTGTTAAAATGTTTTTGCAGTAATCCGGAAAAGTCATCCAGCGCGGTGGCCTCGGTATGGCTGGCAAATGATTTCAGGCGCAGTAATGGTTCGTTGGTTTCAGGGTTTTTAGTCAGGAATCCAACAGAAATACAAATGATTTTGCCGAATTCTGAATAAATCCCGGCGCGGTTTCTAAAAAGCTCGTCCAATTCATCCTGCTCAATTTCTTCCATTGGTCTTTTTAGCAGGTTACTGCACTTCAAAGCCCATAACTCCTGCATTTCTTCACTCAACTCTTCGAAGTCCTGTACACAAGGCGCTGTTTCAATATCCAGAAACAAGGTATTGTACAAATCAAATGCATCAAAAGCAGACATGACGATATCGAGATTTAACTCCGGGTATCCCGGTGACCCAAAGGTAGGGTTTCCCCCGAATTTTGCGGGGGTGACCGCTTCGGATGGAAATATTTTTTAACACTTTAATTTTCACAAATATCTGACAATCAAACAATTAAAACTTTTTCAAAAAAAACAACCTAAAAAAGTAATAAATCGCCGGGCAATAAAGGATATCAGGATTCGGTTTTATAGTCGATCAGATTCACACAACAACCGCTGAAATCTGACAGACAAATAATTAACCAACCTATTTTAACACAGCGAAAGGAGCCTATGACCTGAGTTCAACATCACCCTCTCATTTCGTAAACCTTTCACTTTTCTCTAATTATGAGCACACCCACCAATTTCAATCAGCCCGCTACCCCAAACTATGGCGCACCAGACGGTGGCAACAACCAAAAACGCGTAACCACCATTATGGGCGTAGCCATCGCCGTACTGCTTGGCCTTTGTGTTTTCCTTTTGGTGAGCAAACTCAATACCAGTAAACAACTGGATGCAACCACGCTCGAATTGACGCAACAGAAAGAAGCGTTTACCGAACTGGATGCAAAGTATAACGAGGCGGTTACCCAACTTGAGCAACAAAAAGGCATTAATGCCGAACTGGACGCAAAAATCAACCAGCAACTGGCTGAACTTGAAGCCAGCAAAAACCAGATTGCCGGCCTGATCCGCAGCAATAAAGATTACAAAGGCGCCATGGCTAGCCTTCAGCGTCAGAAAGATCAGTATCTGGCGGAAATTGACGATTTGAAGAAGCAGGTGGGCATTCTGACGGAAAGCAACACTCAGCTGACTTCGCAAAACCAGCAACTGACCAGCACTCTGAATGAAACCCAGACTCGTTTGCAGGAAGAAGGCACGGCCAAAGCCGCGTTGATTTCTGAAAAAACAGCGCTTGAAAGCGAACGCAACCAGCTGAGCAAAAAAGTGGACGTAGCTTCTGCCATTCGTGTTAAAAACGTGGAGGTTAAAGCCAAGGATGTTCGCAGCGGTGGCAAAGAGCGCACCAAATCCAAAGCAAAACAGGTGGATAAGCTGAGCATCTGCTTCCTCGCTGAAGCCAACGAGGTAGCACCTTCCGGTGAAGAAACCTTCTACATCCGCATTGTAGATCCAACTGGTGCACCTCTGGCCATTGAAAGCCTGGGCTCTGGCGTAGGTCAAAACAAACGCGATGAAAGCGAGTTCCGCTACACTACCACCGCCACTTGTAACTACAGCAACAGCGAAACACAAGTATGTGGCGCATGGCAGCCAGGCCAAAACTTCGTTAAAGGAAAATACCAGGTAGAAATCTTTAATAAAGGCTACCTGGTAGGCACCGGAAGCTTCAATCTGAAGTAAATTTCTCCCCTTAGCAACGGCTATAATCAAGAGCCATCCCATTTTTTTTGGGATGGCTCTTGTGTTTTTATTCTCCTGAAAGCTCCTGTTTTTAGGAAAAAACTACTTTTGCGGTGAAAGTGTACTTTTTACATAAAGTCTGACAAGTTCTTTCAGGGATGTTTTGAATCATTAGCCGGACGAAACCATAGTACCGGCTATTTTCTGCACTCATTAACCATCATCTTGCCGAACCATGGTAATCATTGCCGACTGCGGCTCTACTAAATGCGACTGGTTGCTCTCTCACGGAGGTCGCGACCAACAACTGGAAAACACCGTAGGCTTCAGCCCGTTCTTTCATTCTACTGCGGAGATCAGGGATATTATTGAAGATCAACTACTGCCTAAGCTGGATGCAAACCAGGTGAAGGAGATTTATTTTTATGGAACGGGGGTACATGACGAGCATAGAGCTGAAATCATAGCAGCTGCACTTCGTGCAGTTTTCCCCAATGCAAAGATTGACGTCCGTCACGATCTTCTGGGGGCCGCGCGCGCTGTTTGTGGCCACCATGCAGGCATAGCATGCATCCTTGGAACAGGGTCCAACAGCTGCTATTACGATGGAACCAAAATATTGGACAATGTACCATCCCTGGGTTGGCTTCTTGGTGACGAAGGCAGCGGGACACACCTTGGGAAGGCGCTGCTCCGGGCCTGGTTCTATCGTGAATTGCCCGCTGATCTGGATGCTGCTTTTCAAAAAGCACATCCGGAGGGACCAACAGTCATAAAAGATCGCGTTTATGAAAAGGGGGGCAATACCTATCTAGCCACCTTTACACGATTCCTGGGCGATAACATCCACCATCCATTCATAAAAAAACTGGCTTCAGAATGCCTCGGCGAATTCCTCGACCGGCACGTATGTAAATATCAGGGTCATCAGCACGTCCCCGTGCATTTTGTTGGATCCATTGCTCACCACTTCCAGGAAGTGCTGGCCAAAGCTATGGAAGAACGAAAACTACACCTGGGACGCATCGTTCGAAAACCTATTTATCCGCTCGCTGAATTCCATACCGGTATAGCCGACTGAGGACATTTCAGACCTTTTTATCCTTACCCTCGAGTAAATTTCCGGCAACCGCCTTCCATTGGCATAGGTCGGATCAATTTTGAAAAACGATATGGCTAAAGAACTAAAAGACATAAAACGAGTAGCCGTTTTTACCTCAGGTGGCGATGCACCGGGAATGAATGCAGCCATCCGGGCTATTGTTCGGAACGCATTCAACAACGACTTGCACATATACGGCATCATGCGGGGTTATGAGGGGATGATTGACGGCAACATCAAGCGTCTGGAAACCACCGACGTCGGTAATATCATTCACCGGGGCGGTACGGTCCTGAAAACCGCCAGGAGCCAGCGCTTCATGACACCGGAAGGCAGAAAACAAGCCTATGAAAATCTCGTGGATAACGATATAGACGCACTGATTGCCATTGGTGGGAACGGAACCTTTACCGGAGCGCTCAAATTCGGCGAAGAATATCCGGACATTCCCATCATCGGACTTCCCGGCACCATTGACAACGACCTTTATGGCACCGACTTTACCATAGGTTTCGATACAGCATTGAATACGGCCGTACACGCTGTTGACAAGATTCGGGACACCGCCGACTCCCATAACCGACTCTTTTTTGTGGAGGTTATGGGTCGACACAGCGGATTTATCGCCCTGCATACGGCCATTGCAGGGGGAGCAGGAGGCGTGTTGATTCCAGAGGAAGAAAGCTCCCTTGATGATCTGGTAAAACTGCTCAAAAGAGGGGCTAAACGAGCCAAACTGTTCAGCATTGTCATTGTTGCAGAGGGCAATCACATGGGTACAGTGTACGACATTGCACATAAAGTGGAAGAGAAGATTGACTTCTACGACGACATCAAGGTGACGGTGATTGGACACCTCCAGCGAGGCGGTTCACCAAGTGCTTTCGACCGGGTGCTTGCATCTATCCTTGGGTTTTCTGCAGTGGAGGCATTGTTGGCAGGAAAATCGGGAGTAATGGTGGGGATTAGGAACAACAATGTGGAATTTACGCCATTCAAAGATGCTATTTCCAAAAGCAAAACCCTTAACAAGGATATGCTTCGAATGGCACATATCCTGGCACAATAACACCTGGTGTGCAGGAATCGGCCGATGGATGCTAACAATAATTAAAAAAACAGTGCGCATTTGGGTATAAGGAATGGGGCACTCTACTTTTGTCCGTTCCAAGTTACCTCGAATCCAGTTCGGCTTTTATGGATAAAACGCTCCATCAATTTGAAACCATAGTGCGTCGCTGCCGCGATTTGTTTCTGAAAAAGACGGCAGATTACGGCACGGCATGGCGTATCCTGAGGCCATCAAGCATAACCGACCAGTTATACATCAAAGCCCTGCGCATTCGCAGTATTGAGGAAAAAGGCGCGCAAAAAGTAGACGACCCTGTGGAGTCGGAATTCATTGGTCTTGTCAATTACTGTATTTTGGCTTTGATCCAAATGAGTCTTTCTCAGGACGCCCCTCTTGAACTGCCTCCGGCAGAAGTTGCGCGATTGTATGATGAACACATTCAGGAAAACATACGTTTGCTTCAGGCTAAAAACCACGATTACGACGAAGCCTGGCGACTGATGCGCATCAGCAGCATGACCGATCTGATTCTTCAAAAACTACTGAGGATCAAACAGATAGAAGACAATCAGGGGCAAACACAAGTATCGGAAGGCCTGGAGGCCAATTACCGTGACATCATCAACTATTCTGTATTTGCGCTCATTCGTCTCAGCGAACACTAACCGGATTAAAACCATTTTCACCACATATACAACACTCTGACATGACGTCTTTACCCAATCTGCTCATTTCCTTTGCTATAATAGGCATGATTCTGACCGCCTGGACGGTTTGGAAGAAAAAGTCCAACTCAACTTTCTGGACTTTTCTCCAGCATTTTTGCGGGGTTTGGTTTGTGTTTTCCGGCCTGGTCAAAGCAGTGGACCCCATTGGTACTGCGTATAAAATGATAGACTATTTTGGGGCTTTTGAAGTAACCTTTGCCGGTCTCGATAACTTTATGAGCGGCCTGGCGCCATTATTCCCCTGGTTGTCAAAATATGCTGAAACCTTTTCCATCATCATGATCGTGTTGGAAATAGCCGTGGGCGTCATGTTAATGGTAGGCTACACCAGGAAGTTTACCGCCTGGCTGTTTTTCCTGATTGTTTTCTTCTTTACGATACTCACCGGATTTACGTTCCTCACCGGATATGTACCAACTGAAGCCAACTTTTTCGACTTTTCAAAATGGGGGCCATATGTGAAAGAGCACATGCGGGTGACCGATTGCGGGTGTTTTGGCGACTTTATCAAACTGGATCCCAGGATTTCGTTTTACAAGGATTTGGGCCTGATGGTGCCAGCCTTGCTGTTTATCTGGAGATCGCGCAACAAACATCAGCTCTGGACAGCAGGCACCCGAAACATGATCGTTGGTGCCGCAACTGCGCTCTCCTTGCTCCTTTGCGTAAGAAACACTTATTGGGATTTGCCCATGGTGGATTTCCGTCCGTTTAAAATTGGCACTGATGTACGCGCGCAAAAAGAGTTGGAAAGCAGCGCTAAAATTGACATACTCGGCTGGGTGCTGGAAGATACGATCAACCGTGTCAAGATCAAGTTCATGGAACCAGAACCGGGCAAGATTACCTACTACAAACAATATCCTGCCGCTCAGGGCTGGAAAGTCCGGGAGCAGATCAAAACAGATTTTTATATCCTGAAAGACAGCGTGAAGGTGCCCATTACCAAGACTAAAATAAGCGATTTTGCTGTGGAAAGTGCTGATAACGGCGAGGTAACCGAGGATCTACTTCAGGAGAAAAACTACAGCCTGATGATTGTAGCTTACCATTTGGAGGGCGACAAACAGCGTGAAACCTTCACGGTACAGGACACCACCTGGGCTGTTGATACCATTTCCGTTACTACCGACTCCTTCAGGCTGGCGCCCAGGGTAGTTTCCGTTCAGCCACGACAGGTAGAACGGATGGTATTTGTACCAACCCCTGAATATGCTGCCATGTTCCAGGATCAGGTAAATCCGGTTGCCGAGGCAGCCAAAAAAGCAGGTTGGAAAGTGTATTGCATCACCACGTTTGGCGACTCTGAGGTTTCTGCCGATTTTGCGAAAAAAGTGGGTGCTAAATATGATTTCTACAGAGCCGACGATAAACTGCTGAAAACCATCATCCGGGCCAACCCCGGGCTGGTCATTTGGAAGGACGGCAAAGTGCTGGATATGTATCACCATCGCCATTTGCCTACCCCCGATGCCCTGATGGGCAAATGGAAATAACCGGGCGTATGCAACCGAATTAATTTCCCATTGTTTTGCCAATAGTAGCCAGACCTCGTAGGTTTCTCACTTACGGGGTCTGTTTTTTAAAATAATTATCCCATATTTGAGCGTTCTAACACAAAAACCGTGGCCATGGGCAAACTGAAGTATACCACCGGAGTTACGTTCTTCCAAACCACCCTGTTCGGATCCGCGCCATGGCGGTGGATGTGTTTCCTTTTGGGCTGGGTGAGTGCCATGCTACATCCCGGTGCAATGTTTGCCCAAACTACTTCCCAAACTTCCTTTGGAAAAAACAGGGTACAATATCACCATCAATTTGAAGACTGGAGCTTGTATGAAACGCCCAATCTAACCACCTATTGGTATGGAGATGCCAGGAGTGTTGCTCATGCAGCCCTGCAGATGGCAGAGTACGATTTCCCGGTTATCCAGCAACTCCTGGAGCACCAGCTGACAGAAAAAATGGAAATGCTCGTCTTCAGCGACCTGACAGATCTGAAGCAAAGCAATATCGGAGAAGATGATGTTTTTATGCTGAGCAGTGGGGAGACTAAAGTGGTGGGCAACAAGATCTTTGTACACTTTGACGGCAACCACCAGCACCTGCGCGCGCAAATTCGCGAAGGCATGGCAGGGGTATTGATCAACTCCATGTTGTATGGCGCAAACCTTCAGGAAATTGTCTCCAATGCCGTATTGCTCAATCTTCCAGGCTGGTACACCAGTGGCCTGATGGCGTATTGTGGCGAAGAATGGGGCGCAGAACAGGACGACAAACTGCGCAATCTGTTGCAAACAGGTAAATACAAGAACTTCGACAAACTAGCACGAGAGCATCCCAGATTTGCCGGACAGGCCTTTTGGCATTATATCGCCACGCATTTCGGGCAGGGCACTGTGAGCAACCTGCTTTACCTCACTCGTATAAACAGGAGTGTTGACAACGGCTTTTTCTACATTCTGGGCAGTGGTTATCGGCGCACCACAGATGCCATGCTGGATCATTATAAAAAAGTGTACCAGGAGGAAGCCAAAAGCCTGAAAAAAGCAGAAGAAACCGGAAAAATTGCGATCCGAAATCGCAATAACCTGCCACTTCTACAGCTTAAGATCAGCCCCGATGGCAAAAAGATTGCCTGGGTAAGCAACGATATCGGCAAATGGAAAGTATGGGTGCAGGACCTGGAAACAGGCAAGCGCAAACGCATTTTCAAAGGCGGCGCCAGAAATGCCCTGCAAGCAACCGATTACAATTATCCGCAACTTGCCTGGAACCCGGACAACCAACGTATTGCTGTACTGTATGAAAGGCGTGATGTGGCCCGACTGGCTGTTATAGACCTAAAAGCCCGAAAAACCGAACTGAGTGATTTGTCGCCTGAATTCCAGCGGGTGTTCAGCATGGAGTACGTTAACCCAAACGATCTGGCTTTTTCAGCCGCCGTTAAAGGCTTTTCAGATCTCTTCATTTATCGCACCATTACACGCCAAATAGAGCGACTCACCAATGATTTTTGGGACGATCTGGATGCGCATGTCGCACAACTGGATGGAAAAAAATACCTGTTGTTCTCCAGCAACAGGGTAACAGATACTTTATCCTTCCAACGACTGGACAGCATACTTCCCATCAACAATTTTGATATTTTCATGTACGATCTGGATGCCAGAAGTTCCGAACTGGTCCGGATCACTCATACGCCCTTGTTCAACGAGCGCAATCCAATTGCGCTGGATTCGGCGCACTTTGCTTATTTGAGCGACGAAAGCGGCATTTTCAACCAGCATGCAGGGGAGCTCGAGCCTTTTGTGGCCTATCATCAGGCAAGTATATATCTGAAAGACGGCGCCGAAGTAAAAGCACTGGATATGTCGCAGCCAACCGAGTGGCCTTTAAGCAGAATTCTGACTTTTCTGGCGCCGCTGGACACCGTCCTGAAAAATATTGA
>JADZFI010000433.1 GCA_020850025.1 Saprospiraceae bacterium | reverse complement strand
TGCAGAGCCATTCGTAAAGGGTACCTTGAGTGTTAGTGGTCCCTTTGAAAGCATTGTGAAACTCGAAAATCCCCTGCAAAAGAAGTCGGATTGCTCCGCGTGGGTGTACACGCTGGAAAAGAATTTTGGTCCGCTGCAGGCAGACATCCGGTTGGATCTGACTCCTGATGATCCGATTGCCGTTGCCATTCGGAAAAAAGTGCGTGAACTGCCAGTCATTTCCGAGCAAGACGTAAATTTTGACCTGCGCGTTGTCAATGCAGGCGCTGAAGTTCAATTGCGTAGCGGCGACCTGGTGCTGGAAAAGATGAATGCAAAAAAGTCGGCCACTTTAATTGCTGAACGAATGGTGCGCAAGATGCTGGCCTTGGCGCAGGCTGATTATCTGCGCAACCTTCAGGTTCAGAATGACAGGCTCAAGGTGCGCCTGGAAGTGGTGCCTGTAGAACTGGATGCCAATTACCATGTGAAACGAGTAATTCCTTTATCGGAGAAACAGGATGCGCAAGGGAACATAAGTTTTAACAAAGGCGATGCCATTCGTCTCCGGTTGCACAATGAAGGCCTCCGAACGGCCTATTTCACCGTACTGGATATCCAGAGCAACAATGAGTTTTTGATTTTGGCGCCTGACAACAAGGAAACACCTGAGGAATTGAAAATTGAGCCGGGGCAGTCGCTGGAGATTCCTCGAATATTCGGGATGAGTCCTTCGAACGGAATGGAATTGCTCAAAGTATTGGCCACAGACCAGCCCGTCGACTTAAGCACCATCACTCAAACACGCGGAGTTGATTCAAACACCCAAAAAAGTGCGTTGGCCCAGTTGTTTGCCCAGACCTATTTCAATGAAGATTGTGTTACCAGGGGGGGCAAAACCACCAGTGTGCCGGTGGAAAATCTGCATATAGAAACAGTGGTGTTCCAGGTGAAGGAATAGGAATGGACTTTGGACATTCAAAAAAAACGCCCCCTGGAATCTCAGGAGGCGTTGCTTGATTTTTAAAGGTCACAAATGCCGGTTGCTTATTGCTTGCTCTTGGCATCGGTATTTGGTTGGCGGCCTTTTCCGTCTTTAGCGGGTTTTCCACCTTTTTTATCGGCTTTTTCAGACTTGCCTTCTCGGTTCTTCTTGCCATCGCCGTCCATTTCACCGTCCTGGTGTTTGTGGTGACCTTTGGCCTTGCCCTTGGCTTTACCTTTGGTATGGCCTTTTTTCTTTCCATTGTCGCCCTTTTTCTCACTACGGGCTTCTCCGTTTTGCTTGCCCTTTCCGGGTGCAGGTTGAGCCTGATCAGACTTAGGCATTTCGGCCTTTGGTTTGGCCTCAGTTGGAGCGGACTTATCCGTTTTTTTCTCCATTTTAGCGGGTTCTGTGGCTTTCTGGGCAGGGTTGTTTTGTGCGTTTACGCTAAAAGCGGCAAAAGCGACCAAAACGAGGGATAACAACATTGCTTTTTTCATGATAGAGAGTTGCCTGTTTTTAAAAGACATACATATGACGACCATTCAATCAAAAGCCACAGGTGTCAGGTGGATTTTAACGTTTTTTTTACAGCCGGTCTTTGAAGTTTCTCAAACTCACAGCCAGGAAAAATATGGCCATTCCTCCCAGCACGGCGGTCTGCTTCCACAGTACATCCAGACCGGTGCCTTTGATCATGATACCCTTAATGATAGGGTTGAACCAGGTGGCCGGGATCGCACTGCCAATGACCTGCAAGGGAACCGGCATACTTTCTCTGGGGAAAATAAAGCCAGACAACAACATGGTGGGCATCATCAGTCCGAGTGCAGAAATGAACATAGCGGTCATTTGATCCTTTGCCTTGGTGCTGATAAAAATGCCCAGCGATAAGGCAACGAACATATACAGAACGCATTCTGCTGTCAGCAGCAGTATGGAGCCTTTCAGAGGCATTCCGAATATATAAATGCCTACCAGCACTACCACGAGAGCGTTTAGCAGCGTGAGCGCCAGATAGGGGGCCGTTTTTCCTAAAATGATCTGCACAGGTTTCAGCGGCGATACCAGCAACACCTCCATAGTACCAAGCTCTTTTTCCCGGGCAATGGTAATGCTGGTCATCATGGCAGAAACAAGCATCAGGATAAGCGTCATTACGCCTGGTACAAAGTTGAATACCGCTTTTTGCTCCGGATTGTACCGCATTCTCGTCTCCGTTCGGATGGTCAGCTGATTAGAGGCCATGCCGGTATCCTGAGCTTTTTCCTGAACAAAATCTGCAATAATGGCATTGGCATACTGGATCAGCGAGGTGGCGGTATTCGGATCCGAGGCATCTCCAATAAGTTGAATGCTGCTGGGTTTTGAAGGATCAACAATGAAGTCGGAAGGAAAAACGATGGCCATTTTTATTTTTCCACTTCTGAATGAGCGATCGAGCTCTTCCTGGCTGACCAGATTTTGCTCCAGTTGAAAGTAGCCACTCGACACCAGTTTGTTGGTTAAGGCGATGCTTTCCTCTGTTTTGGCAGGGTCCAATACGGCAATGGACGCATTTTTTATTTCATTAGTCAGTACATACCCGAATAACAACACCTGGATCACCGGCATGCCGAACAGGATCATCAGCGTGCGCCGATCGCGCAGGATGTGCCGGAATTCTTTCTGGACAAATGCTGAAAAACGAGTCATTTTTTGAGTGTTTGGGTGTTCGGGTTTTCGAGTGTTCGGGTTGGCGCTGGGCTTGGCATGGCTGGTTGTCGAGTGTTTGAGTTTTCAAGTGTTCGTGTTTTCGAGTTGGCGCTGAGCTGAGCTTGGAACACTCTCCTCCCTCTACCATCCACGGCTCAGCGCCAACTCAAACACCCGCACACTCAAATACCCAAACACTCACCCTCTTGCTATTTTTCGAAATACTTCATCCATGTTCTTTGCCTGGTATTGCGTTTTGAGCGCCCCCGGTGTGTCCAGAGCAACCAAGCTCCCGTCTACCATCATACTGAGTCGGTTACAATATTCTGCCTCTTCCATATAGTGGGTAGTTACCATCAAGGTTACTCCCCGGTGAGCTGCTTCATAGATCAATTCCCAAAACTGTCGGCGGGTAAGCGGATCTACGCCACTGGTAGGTTCATCGAGAAAAACGATTTTTGGATCGTGCAGCATGGCTACGGAAAAGGCCAGTTTTTGTTTCCAACCCAGCGGCAGACTTTTTACCAGTGTGCCAGCTTCTTTTTCCAGTTCCAGTTTCTGCAGGAGATGACTTGTTTTTTCCCGGATGTCCGACATGCTTAACCCATAGATCCCACCAAATAGCCGGATGTTTTCCCGGATGGTTAAATCTTCATACAAGCTGAATTTCTGACTCATGTAACCAATCCTTTTCTTCACTTGCTCCGGTTGTTTCCACACATCAAATCCGGCCACCATGGCACTTCCAGAGCTGGGGGTGAGCAACCCGGTGAGCATCTTTAATGCAGTGGTCTTGCCAGCTCCGTTGGCGCCTAAAAATCCAAATATCTCTCCTTTATTCACCTCCAGGGAAATGGCATTCACCGCTGTGAAGGCGCCAAAGGTTTTGGTAAGCTGGTTGGTGGAGATGATGGTGGACATGTTTTTAGGTATTTAGGGGTTAGGATTTCATCAGTTCTATAAAGCAATCTTCAATGGTTGGGGCCGTTGGCTTGATGTCTATTTGTGTATGGCCGTTGTTTTCCAAAAATTGGAAGATTTTTGCAGTAGTGTCTGTAGGTGCAATGGAAGGTTCCAGTTTCACATGCGCATATTCTCCAAATGCATAGCAATCTTTCACTCCCTCCATTTCTCTTAGTTCCTTGATCAGGGTGTACATGTTGTCGGACCGAACGGCAAATAGCGGGTGCTGAAAACTATTCGTAATGCCTGAAGGGGTATCTATAGCCATAATGTTACCATGCTGGATCAGTGCTATACGGTCGCATAATTCTGCTTCATCCATATTGGGCGTGCTCACCAGCATGGTGATGCCATACCGGCGCAAATCGGCCAGCATTTCCCAGAACTCCTGCCTGCTTACCGGGTCTACTCCTGTGCCGGGTTCGTCAAGTAACAACACTTTGGGGCGGTGGATGAGCGCGCAACACAGGGCGAGTTTTTGTTTCATTCCCCCTGAGAGTGCGCCTGCTCTGCGATCTTTGAAGGGCTCAATTTGTGTATAAATGGGAGCTATGAGATCATAATTTTTTTGAATGCTTGCGCCAAAAACCGAGGCGAAAAACTCCAGGTTCTCCTCTACCGTCAGATCCTGATACAGGGAGAACCGCCCGGGCATATACCCCAGCATCTGCCGGATTTTTTTGTATTCCTTGATGCCATCCAAACCGCAAAGTTGAATGGAGCCCTGATCGGGCAGGAGCAATGTGGCCAGAATTCGGAAAAGAGTGGTTTTCCCGGCGCCGTCCGGCCCGATCAATCCGAAGATCTCGCCTTTTTCTACCTGAAAACTCAGGTTCTCCAGCGCTTGCAGCGGACCATAAGATTTAGATAATTGTTGAACCTCAATAACCGGCATGGTAGTCAGATCTGGAAGGTTATACCCTGCGCCGCTTGGATTTGGGCACAGGTTGAGCCATAGTCCTTTAAAAATTATTGAAATCAATCAGGGCCATCACATAAATCATTGCGAATCAAAGTAAACTTCAGCAGGCATCCCGATTTTTAACAGGCCATCCGGATTGGGAACATCAATTTTCACGGCATAAACGAGGTTAACCCGCTCTTCCTTTGTTTGTATCACTTTAGGCGTAAACTCTGCCTTTGGGGAAATCCAGCGGACCTTTCCGGTAAATTCCTGTGTGGCGCCATCCGCAGCATCTACCTGCACCTTCAGGTCTTGTCCGGTTTTGATCCTGGTGAGCTGATCACCCGCCACATAGGCGCGCAAGGTGAGGGTGCTCAGGTCCGCTATTTTGTAAAGGGGTTTCCCAAAGGCCGTCACCTCACCCGGTTCGGCATATTTGATCAGCACGTTTCCCTTGACCGGATTGACGATGCGGCACTTGGCCAATTGGTCGTCCAGTTGGGCCAGTTGTTTTTGCAGGGGAAGCACTTCGGCGAGCAAGCCGCTTTTTTGAACCCCCAGGCTGGCATTGGAGGCCGATTTTTGCTCTCCGATGACATCCAATTGTCGTTGTGCGGCTTCTATTTGGGCATTTATGTCGTCGAGTGGTTTGGGCGTTGCGGCGTCGCTCTTCAGCAAATTTTCCACCCGCCGCTTTTCGCGATCCAGTGTGGAGAGTTGTTGCTGAATGGAGGCAATTTGTTTCTCAAAAACAGCCAACTGAGCGCCAATGGCCGGGCTTTTGGCAATGATGGCACGGATACTGGCCTGCAGTTGTTCTTTTTTCAGTACAATTTGAACGGAATCAATAGCGCCAATCACTTGACCGGCTTCCAGGCTTTGGCCTTCTTCCAGGCTTAGGGTCATGATTTTCCCGGTGGCTTCGGAGCTGATAATGCGCTCATCTGCTTCAAAATTACCATAGGCATCGGCCTTGGGAGCGGTCTTCCCACAGGCCAATATTAAGACGGGCAGGATCAGAAGAAAGTATTTCATGTAAGATGAAGGTTTAGCGTCCTGTTTTAGCCAGGCGCATTTCCCGCGCCTGGATGGATTGTATTTCGTGTGTTTTCCGGTTCAGCTGGGCCTGGGTTAGAATATTCAGCTGTGTCAGGTAATCTGTCATGGTCATCACGCCATTTTTCAGCTGTGCATCGGCACGCCGGATGATGTCGGTTTGCAGAGCAATGATGGCATCATCCTGAGCCAGTTGTGCC
>JADZFI010000432.1 GCA_020850025.1 Saprospiraceae bacterium | reverse complement strand
GCGAAAGCGTGTGGCAACCTCTCTCACCCAACTTTGCGACCAAAGCGGTCCGGTCATACAGTTGCTTCGTGAGGATTTGGCAGCCTTGGCCGGAACCGCTAAAGAAACATTAATCCGTACGCTTACCGATTTCAAAAATGAGGGGATTGTGGATATTAAAGACGGGGTGGTAACGGTACTTAAGGTGGATAAACTTAGAGAAATGCCCAACTAAATACATGAGTCAATCCTTTCAGGTATTGAAAGCCTCCGGTGATCTGGAGCCGTTTAACGAGGAAAAATTGCGCAAATCGCTCCGGCGCTCCGGCGCTGATGAGGTGCTGATCAACCAGATCATTCAGGAATTATCCGAGCAGTGGCATGAGGGTATTTCCACCAAGGCTATTTTTAAAAAAGCCTTTAAAATGCTGAAGCGGCGGAGTCGGCCTTATGCCGCCCGTTACACTTTGAAGCAAGCCATGTTTGATTTTGGGCCTTCCGGCTTTCCCTTTGAGGATTATATTGCCGAAGTGATGAAAAGTCAGGGGTATAAAGTGGACACGAGGGTTATCCTGGCCGGCGCCTGTGTACAACACGAGGTAGATGTAGTGGCAGAAAAAAAGGATCGTCTGATTTGGATAGAATGTAAGTACCATCCTATTCCCGGGTCTGTCAGCAATGTTAAAGTACCCCTCTACGTACACTCCCGGTTCCGCGATCTGGACCAATACCAAAACGGCAACGGAGGTCCACGCGGGGAGGGCTGGATTGTGACCAATACCCGTTTTTCCGACGATGCCATGACCTATGGCCGTTGCGTGGGCATCCGGCTGGTGGGCTGGAATTACCCCCACAGCGGAAGTCTGCGGGAAATGGTAGATCGCGCCAATCTTCATCCGGTAACCTGCCTCACCTATCTGACCCGCCAGGAAAAAAACAAGCTTTTGGAAAACGGCATTGTACTGAGTTCCACCCTTAGCCGCCCTGGTGGCTGGTCGGATTTGCTGCACTTGTCGCCCGAACGCCGGAATAAAATCATGGACGAGGCCAAAACGCTTTGCGAGGCCCCCTACTCTGTCGGCTTATGAACTGGCTTGACTCTTTATACACGGCTGTTCCGCCGTTTTTCGTCCACTTGCTGGTTACTGCAGGTATAGGTCTGATCATTGGTCTGGAGCGGGAGTTCAATACCCATGAGGACCCTTCCCATATTGGAGGTATTCGTACGTTTTCCCTGGTGGCCGTATTGGGCTATGTCAGTGGCTGGCTGGCCGATTATACCCATTGGGGCGTTCTGGCCGCGTTGGCAGGCGGATTCGTCCTGTTGGTCGGTCTGATCTATTTCGTGCAAACTCAACATGGTAAAATAGGACTTACTACAGAAGCTGCTCTGTTGCTCACCTTCATGCTTGGCATTGCCAATGCCGAAGGATTGGTTCGGGAATCAGTGGCGGTAGTGGTGTTGATGACGACCATCTTATCGCTGAAATCGCGCCTACATCAATTTGTTCGACAGATAACGGAGGAGGAATTATTTGCCTTTCTCAAGTTCATTATTCTGGCCTTATTGATTTTGCCCATGCTTCCCTCTACGCCATTTGGCCCGGAAGGCTTGTTGAATGCGCAGGAATTGGGCTTTATCGTTGTTATGGTGTTGAGTTTGAGTCTTGTGGGTTACCTGATGTTAAAATTTGGCAGTCCGCACAAGGGTATTCTTATGACTGCTGTAGTAGGCGGCCTGATTTCTTCCACCATGATTGCCTGGGTATTTTCAACCAAAAGCAAGGAGAGGAAGGACATGTCCGGTACTTATGCTGCCGGAATAGTATTGGCCTCCTCTATCATGGTTGCCAGGGGATTTATCTGGGCCTCCATTTTTGACCACGAGGCAGCCCGGATACTTGCAGTGCCATTTGTATTGATGGTATTAGTCAGTCTGATTCCGGCATGGCGCACCATTCGCGCCCAGCATAAGCTGGAAGAGGCCCCTCCCATTTCGCCCGGCAACCCTTTTGACATCAAAAATGCCGTGCTGTTTGTGTTGCTTTATATTGGCATTACCCTGCTGATGTATGCATCCAGGCATTGGTTGAGTCCGGCCATGATATACCTTACCGGAGCTCTTGCCGGCATTGCAGATATAGATGCTATTACCATTTCCACCACCCAATGGTCGGCAGCAAGTAGCGGCAATGCGCATACTGCAGCCATTATTGTCTTGCTGGCCGTAATGTCCAACTCCCTTTTTAAATGGCTCATCAGCATTACCAACGGCCCGGCGGATCTGCGAAAGCCGGTTGGCATTGGATTTGGCTCGGTATTATTGGTGGGTTTGGTTTGGCTGATCTACCAGTGGTTGTAGGTCGGCATGACACAAATGAACCCCTTCTATGATTTACATCAGTTTCCATGAGGAACGCTCATGTGCACTTTTGTGCCAAAAGGACAGATCATGAAAGCTCTTTTATATAAAACCATGCTTGTTGTGCTTCTGGCAGGGGCCGGATGGAACTGCTCGCCATTCACCAAAGTTTATTCCGAGGAAGAGCCCGGAGTTAATCTGTCAAAATACCACACCTTCAACTGGCTCAACAATCCGGAGGTTAAAAATGGCAATTATGGTCCGCTGTGGCTCAACGATGGCACGCAAACAAAGATCCGAACCAGCGTAGAAGCGCAAATGAGTCGCTACGGGTTCAAACCCTGCGACGACAAGCCGGACCTGATATTGCATTACCATATCGTGATCAAAAACGAGGTGTTGTACGTGCGCGACTGGTCTTGCGGCGGTGTTTTTGAAACGCCCGGTAATTACGACCGCTGCCACCGGGTTCAACCGGTGCATTACAGGGAGGGTACCCTGATCATTGATTTTATTGATACCAAAACCGGGAATCAGGTGTGGAGAGGAGCGGCGGTAGGAGTTTTGGATGATATGAAACCGGAGGAGGCCGATATGCGTATCCAACAGGCGGTGGATGCGATATTCCAAAAGTATCCGGAAAAGCCGATACCTCAAGCGATTCCTTAATCCGTTATGACAAAGAATGCTGTCATTGAGTGGCTCTTGGAAGGAGACGTGGCTATTCAATTCCAAACCTGGCGAGATCTTTTGGGAGAGAACAGGTTTGAGGTTTGACTTACAACAACGCATCCCGCTGGAAGGTTGGGGAAAATCCTTTCTTGATCGGCGACAGGCAAATGGGTACTGGGGAAAGCACTTTTATTCCCCAAAGTGGATTTCCACACATTATACCCTGCTCGATTTGAAGCAATTGAATCTGCCGGAAGATATCATCATTTAGCTTGAAAGAACAACCAACCAGTAAAACAGCATGAAGCAATTCCTTTTCGGTCTCTGTTTTTTCAGCATGGTTTTGGGTTGTGCCCGAAAACAAGAGAGCATTACAACAACCAGTGGCAATATCACCGAGTCTGTATACGCTTCCGGCATTATTAAAAGTAAAAACCAGTATCAGGTATATGCCACCGTAAACGGATTGGTGCAAAAAATCCTGGTAAAAGAAGGCGATGTGGTAAAAAAAGGCGCCCCCTTGCTGGTCATTCAAAGTGAAACTTCCCGTTTGACTGCAGAAAATGCCCGGCTTGCGGCTGAATTTGCCCGCGACAATACCCGGGGAGAACGGCTGGCTGAACTCAAAAGCGCCATTGATTTGGCACGCACACGTTTGCTCAACGACTCAATGCTCCTGGTGCGCCAGCGCAACCTATGGGCGCAAAAAATAGGTTCCCAGGTGGAACTGGAACAACGGGAACTGGCATTCACAAGTTCCGTCAATAACCTGCAGAGCGCTTTGCTCCGCTACCAGGACCTCAAAAAACAGCTGGATTTTTCGGCAAAACAATCAGAAAAACAATGGTCTATCAGTCGCAATCTGGAGGCCGATTATGTCATACGTGCACAAAACGACGGCCGCGTGTACAGCATCAGCAAAGAAGTTGGGGAGCTGGTGAGCTCGCAGACTCCGGTAGCCATTATGGGAGATGCTACAACGTTTGAGGCAGAACTTCAGATAGACGAGAATGACATCG
>JADZFI010000431.1 GCA_020850025.1 Saprospiraceae bacterium | reverse complement strand
CCGATACATTGGGATCTATCTCAAAGCTCCGGTTATTGAGGATCTTGATTTTTCCATTGCCAAACAGTTTGGACTTGCCTCAGGGCGCCGTCCCCAGCCCGGGTGCGACAGGCTTGCATTGATCATTGATCCACAGGGCATCGTCAGGATGATCATTCATCGCCCGTTGCCCAATATCGAAAATGCATTGATGGAAATCGAGCTGGAACTGGACCGTCTTCAGGGTAATTTGACCCGCCAGGAGGAACAACCGCTTGAAACACCCCTGCATGTCGCCGAATTATCGGATGCTGTTGACATTCGCTATAAAACCGACCCGGCCTATTTTGTCCAGAAAAAGATCTTTCCCAACTAGGAAGTTGTTTTTTGACAAAATCATGGTGGACTTTCGGCTCCCCAACCAATTTTCTGACATACTTTTGTGCGCTGATTTTGTCTAAATTAAATTTGGTCCCCCGTTCTTCGGGCTGAAAAGCCCCTCACGGGTTCAAGCTTCCTTACATGAAACGTCGCTATCGTACCATTAAAGACCTCAAAATCAATGAAAGTGCCAGAGCCATTGCTTTTGAGGATTCCAATCTGGCGTGCAAGCTTACCTCTATGGGTGTATTGCCAGGCACCCGGATTGAGATGATTCGCACCTCTCCATTTGGTAGCGCTTACTATGTGAAAGCAGATGGTGTGCGGCTGGCCCTTAGAGAAGAAGAAGCCGAAAGCGTATTACTGGAAGCCTAATCTCCCCAGCAAGAGTGCGCGTCATTAGTGAACGGAAATCATTTTATGCAAGGCGACGGAGTATCCCACACCATAAAGATTGCACTTATCGGCAATCCCAACAGCGGTAAGTCCACTGTTTTCAACCAAATGACCGGTCTTAGACAAAGAACCGGCAATTTCCCCGGCGTTACGGTGGAAGTTAAAGAAGGTACCTTGTATTTCCCCAGTGGGCAGGAAGTAAGCGTTTTTGATTTTCCCGGCACATATAGTCTATACCCTACTTCAGGCGATGAGCGTGTGGTTGCCTCTGTTTTGTGCAATCCAGCCGACCCATTTTTCCCGGATGCTCTGCTGTACATAGCCGATGTGACCAAGTTGGAGAAGCACCTGCTTCTTTTTACACAGCTACTCGACCTTGACATTCCGCTCGTGTTGGCCTTGAACATGTCGGACAGCGCTGCCGAACTCGGCATTAAGGTCAATATTCCAAAGCTGGCCGAAACCTTTGGCGTGCCGGTTATTCCCATTAGTGGTCGTACCGGCCACAATACCATGCGTCTGATTCTGGAACTGGAAAAGCTGATCAAAAACGACGCAACAGTGGCAAGAAGGCCTTTTTATGCCTTTTCCGAATCAGAAAAACAGGTTGCGGAAGCCATCCGCCTCAACCTTTCCATCGAACCGCCTTACAGAGCCTTGCTGACGGCACATCACGCCAACTGGCTTCCATTTCTTAAAAATACCGAGAAGGAAACCATTGCAGCCATCCTGGAAACCAAAAATTTCCAGTCGCTGCGATCTCAGGTGGATGAAACCCTCACACGGTACGATAAGTTCACCCCATTAGCTCAGGCAACCGTCAGTGCCCCTCCTGTTTTTCCCAATACACCCACCGATCGTATTGATGCAGTATTAACCCACCGCTGGGGTGGGCCTATTGTATTTTTCCTGGTAATGCTGCTGGTGTTCCAGGCCATTTTCGATTGGAGCACCTACCCAATGGACTGGATCGAAGGTGGGTTTGCGGCGCTGAGTGAGTTTCTGACGGAGCGTATGCCGGCTGCCTGGTACACGGAACTATTGACCGACGGGATTTTGGCGGGTTTGGGGGGGATCCTGGTGTTCATTCCCCAGATTGCCTTATTGTTTTTCCTGATCAGTATTCTGGAAGAAATTGGGTACATGTCGAGGGTGGTGTTCATGTTCGATAAAACCATGCGCCGCTTCGGCATGAACGGGCGCAGCATGGTTTCGCTGATCAGTGGAAGTGCCTGCGCGGTACCTGCCATCATGAGCAGCCGAACCATCGGGAACTGGCAGGAGCGCCTTATCACTGTGATGGTAACCCCCTTCATTAGTTGCAGCGCGCGTATACCGGTGTATCTTGTTCTCATCGGTCTTGCTGTTCCGGCCACCAAGGTTGCCGGATTTTTCAATCTGCAATCCCTGGTGTTTGGCGCCATGTACCTCCTTGGCCTGCTGACTGCTTTTGCTGCAGGTTGGGCCATGAAACGGTGGTTGAATCGGCGGGAACATTCCTTCCTGGCCATTGAACTGCCCGTTTACCGTATGCCACACTGGAAAAATGTGTTGCTCAATGTATGGGAAAAGGTAGGCGCATTTATTTCCGGAGCCGGAAAAATCATTCTGATCGTATCCATCGCCTTGTGGGCTTTGTCGCGCTTTGGCCCCGGTGATTCGATTGAAAAAGCCGAAGAAATCGCCAGAGTGGAAGCGCAGGAATTGCAAAAAGACCCGGTCGCAACAGAAGATCTGGTACAGCAAAGGCGATTGGAGGCCTCCTGGGCCGGTTTGGCCGGAAAATGGATGGAACCTGCCATTCGTCCGTTGGGCTACGACTGGAAAATTGGCATTGCCTTGCTCACGTCCTTTGCAGCCCGTGAGGTGTTCACCGGCACCTTGGCTGTGCTATACAATATGGGGGATCAGGAAGCTGATATTAACTCCCGGGCAGAGACCGAAGCGAAAGCTACCCTGCGTGAAAAAATGAAGGCAGAAACCTTTATCGACACCGGCAAACCGGTGTACACGTTGGCTACAGCTTTATCGCTTTTAGTCTTTTATGCCCTGGCCATGCAATGCTTCAGTACCCTTGCTGTGGTGCGGCGTGAAACCGGTAGCTGGAAATGGGCGTTGCTG
>JADZFI010000430.1 GCA_020850025.1 Saprospiraceae bacterium | reverse complement strand
GCGGACTCGTCAGGTCGCCGCCGCAGAGTACCCAGGCTACTTTTTGCGCTATTTTTATGTCGTGCTCGCTGGCATAACGCCCCAGTTTCAGGGAATGAGCTGCCACATACAAGGCGCCCAGGCCCGTGCGACCCAACACGTACACATCCTTGCGCGGGATGGGTTTCACATAGTTATCGGCCATTTCCAGCACCTTTTTCTTGCCTTCGCTGATGTTGCGGGCAGTATTGTGCACCACCGTATCCTTGTGGTTCAAATAACCGTAATTGAACGCCTCATACGCCGAAGTAGCTACCTGAGCCGTCGCAATGGTCTTAAATCTGTCTATCAATCGCGGAATCTGCACATCTCCTTCCCGGGTAATTTCGTCTGACAGGCGCACCGCAAATTCCTTGGTGCCGCCGCCTCCAGGCAACAAGCCCACCCCTACTTCCACGAGTCCAATGTAGCTTTCCGCTGCCGCCACCACCGAGTCGGCGTGCATGGCAAACTCGCAGCCGCCACCAAACACATATCCCTGAGTGGCAATCACCACCGGCACCGCGGAGTAGCGAATGCGCATGGAAGTTTGCTGGAATACATTGGTCGCCATGTTCAACTCATCCCAGTTTTGCTCATAAGCCATCATCGCCACCATCATCAGGTTGGCGCCAACGGTAAACTGTTGGGCATTGTTGCCGATCACGATGCCCTTCCAGCCTTGCTCTTCAGCAATCTGAATGGAATCGTTGATGCCGCGCAAAATGCCCTCGCCTATGGCGTTCATCTTGGAGTGGACTTCCAGGCACAATACCCCGTCGCCCAAATCGTGCAGGGTACATTCCGAATTGGAATAAACCGGTTTTTGAGCCCGATAGGTATCCAGGATCACAAATACCTCGCCCCCAGGCAGAGGCTCGTATTGCTTGGACAAAGGATGGTAACACAGGCGTTTACCACCCTCGGTTTTGTAGAATGACGTATGCCCGGCAGCCAGCATTTCCTTCACCCAGCCGCCAATGCTTTCGCCCTGCATCTCGGCGCGTTCCACGCACTCCGCCACGCCGGCCATGTCCCAGTACTGAAACGGCCCCACTTCCCAGGCAAAACCTGCCCGAAGTGCGTCGTCAATGGCGTACACCGTATCGGAGATCTCCGGAACCCGATTGGATACATAGGCGAACAATCCCAGGAAAGATTTCTGCAGCATCTCAGCGCCTTTGTCGGTACCACTGAAAATGGCTTTCATCCGGCGTGGCAGCTCCTCAATTTGCTTCAGGGTGTCCAGGATGGGCAGTTTTTCCTTTTGAGAAGGGGCGTATTCCAGGGTTTCCAGGTTGAGTGCCAGGATAACCGGCCTGCCCTTCGCATCCTTTTCTCCGGTTTTTTTATAAAATCCCTGACCGGATTTGTTGCCAAAAAACTTGTTCTCCACCAGGAAGGTCAAAAACTTCGGAACGTTCATTTTAGAGATCTGCTCATCGTCCGGACAGTTTTGCTTCATGCCATTGATCACGTGCACCGCAGTGTCCATACCCACCAGATCCGCCAGGCGGAAAGTGCCGGTCTTGGGTCGGCCGATGGCCGGGCCGGTGAGGGCGTCGGCGGTGTCAATGCCCAGGCCGAGCTCGTGGGTGAGCTGGAAGATCTTGGCCATAGCGTACACCCCAACCCGGTTGGCAATAAACGCAGGGGTGTCTTTGCACAATACGGTTTGTTTGCCCAGGATCACATCCCCGTAATGCATGAAAAATTCGGTGACCTCAGGGTTGGTATCTGCCGTAGGAATTACCTCAAGCAGACGCATGTAGCGCACCGGGTTGAAAAAGTGAGTGCCACAGAAGTTTTTACGGAAATCTTCGCTCCGGCCTTCCGCCATGAGGTGAATGGGGATACCGGAAGTATTGGAAGTAACCAGCGAGCCCAAGGCCCGGTACTGGTCCACTTTTTCGTAGATCTGCTTTTTGATGTCCAAACGCTCCACTACCACTTCAATGATCCAGTCGCAATCCTTGATTTTGGGAAAATCGTCGTCGAAATTGCCCGGAGTAATGCGGTTGGCAAATTTGGCATCGTAAAAGGGTGCGGGTTTGGCTTTCAAGGCATTAGCCAGGGAGTCGGCCGCAATTTTATTCCTGTTTCCTTCTGCGGTGGCAAGGTCTAAAAGAAGCACCTCGAGGCCACAACCGGCCAGATGAGCAGCAATACCGGTACCCATCAGGCCCGAGCCGAGAACGGCAACTTTACGAATGCGTTTGTTCAGCATAATCTGTTTAGCGAAAATTTGCCGCTAAGGTAGCGGAATTTGCCAATCAAACCATCACCCCGCTACGCGAACATTTCAACAAATTCGTCGTCAGAAGTTCAGTATTTGGTGGTGAAAGGATGGAACGTACTCCAGCTATGCCAAAACTCCTGCCGGGCATTCAGGCGAACCAATGGCTCAGCCCCCGGATGGAGTGGTTGCCCCCGAATATTCCATATCTTATCACCCAGTGACAAAGTGTCGTTTTTCAGCAAAAAACGCTCCTGGACATTAGTTCTTTGAAAAGCCTGGAAGGTGCTGTTATCAGCGCCTATCACCAATAAAACCGGATAACTTCCCACTTGTTCATGAATTATCCGTTCCTTCATGAGCCGATTCCAGTCAAAAGCCCTGGCACTTTTTTCATCAATGTCAATGCCGATCACCCACGATTTTGACTGCCAGGAAGCTGTGTCGGTGCCCGTAAGTTTTCCTCGCCCAATTCCCACATCATAGGTATCCAGGCTGTCATATTCTTCATGAAATGCAGGATCACGTTGCATAACAAGGCTATTCGGATACCACTTAAGCCAGGCTTCCAGGCTGGTTTGTTCACTGGGAATTTCCCTGAGCGACTGTCCCTTGAGTGGTCCGGCCACGGCTTCGCCGGTAGCCTGCCGCCACCAACTCCGGGTGCCCGCATCCTCAAACATGGCATTAAAATGATCCATTCCTACCAGTCGGAATGTCTCCAACTGCCCATTCACTTCCGGGGAGTAGACTCGTCCGGTCCGACAAACCGTGCAATACGTTATCATTAGCGGCTGACCGTTCAAAGTGTCCATTACCTGGTGGTGATAACCCAAAAACTGAATCGGATAAGCTTTTGCCGCTCCGTTCAGATGAACCCCAAGGACTAATTTATGTAATGGCACCCGATTGACATCCGCTCCAGCCATAGAGAGGGTTTCCGGCGGATAGAACATGCGATCGGCGGCCATAACTGCATTGAACATATAGGCCGCCAAAATAAGCGGCAGCAGGGCAATACCTGTTTTCCATCCATGCGCCTGCCATGCAGAACGCGCGCCGAGAAGTACCATTGCAAGCATCGCCACTCTGATGATCCAACGGTTGCCGTATAACCAGTAAGCCCAATCCAGACTGTCCGTTTGCTGGCTGCCGGGCATGGGCATTATAAAATACACGTTGGACAGTTCGAATAGCAACAGGCCAAGTATGCCCGTATAAAATAGGTATTTCATCTAAAAGGAATCTTTTTTTCAGATAGCAAAGGACGATAAGCCAACAGGAATGTGCCATTAGGAATTCCTTAGAGAATGTTCAATTGCATCCACGCGACCAACAAATCCGGAAATAATCCCACATTTGCCTTCGTGAATCAATCCCGCGCATCGGTTTTAGCATTTTCGTTGCTCAAACAGTTTATGCTGTTGACAGGGCTATGGCTCACTTTACCACTGGGAGCTCAAAACGCTGCCGATTCACTGGCCAGGCTCCTCAAATCAGCTTCGCCCGACACGCATCGCGTTACCCTGCTCACCGATTATGCCTGGGAGCTCAATTCAACCAATCCGGAGGTGGCAGAAGAACAACTTTGGGAGGCTATTGCATTAGCACAACAATTTAGCTACAAAAAGGGCGAAGCCAATGCCTGGAACGGCATGGGGGTACTGGAAGAACTCAGAGGGAAAGACTCTCTGGCCATAGCCTATTATCAAAAAGCGCTGAAACTCCGGCAGGAGCTGGGAGATCAAAATGCCATTGGCCGTAGCCTGACCAACCTGGGAAACGCCTACGAAACCAAAGGCGATCTCACCAAAGCCATCCAGTACTATCGCGAAAGCCTGAGTGTGTTCGAATCCATAAAGGATACGCTCCGAATGGCAAGGGCTCATGCCAACATCAGTGGTGTGCTCTCTACCGGAGGCGCCTATCCAGATTCCTATACCGAACTGAACAAAGCCCGATTGCTGGTGGAAAACAAGGGCGACATGGCCACCCTGATGATGATTTACACCCAGATCGGTCATAACAGGATGGATCTGGATCAGTTCGACAAAGCACGGGACTGGTATGCAAAATCGCTACAACTCAGGGAGAAATTCGGCGACTCTTTTGATGTGGCAGATGGCTACAACGACCTGGGAAATGCCCTGGATGAGCTGGAAAACCCCGACTCCTCCCGGATGGCTGTAAATTACTACCTGAAAGCCCTGAAAATTTTCCGCGATCTGGACGACCAGCCGGCCATCGGAAATGTATGCAACAACCTGGGCGATGCCTACAAACACCTCGACCAATTAGAGGAAGCCCTGAAACACCTCCGGGAATCTGAAAAAATCCGGCTGGAGATAGAGGACGAGCCCGGCCTTATGGCTACCTACAATACGCTCAACGACGTGCTTTTCCGAAAGGGCAAGCTCAAAGAATCGCTGCTGTACCTGCAAAAATGCGAAAAATTGGCCGAGAAAATCGGAGACAACAATGTGCTGATGGGGGTGTACAAAGACTATGTGCGGTATTATGAGAGCGTAAAGGATTTCCGCAAAGCCTTTGAATATCAATCGCGGTACAACGATCTGCGCTACAAGCTGATCGACGAACAACGCGCCCAGGGCATCGAAACCCAGCAGGCGCTCACGCAGGCACAGGAAAAACAACAGGCCCTCGACCGCGAACGTCAAAATGCTGCTCTTCGCGAGGCGGAGCTGGCCACCGCGCGCACCTTCCGCAATGCCTTGCTGGGCGGTGCGGTGCTGCTGACCCTGCTGGTAGGCCTGCTCTACAGTCGCAACCGTCTGCGCGCCCGCGCCAATCGCCTGCTCACAGCCAAAAACGAAGCCATCGAACGCGAAAAACAACGCGCCGACTCACTGCTGAAGAACATCTTACCGGAAAAAACTGCCGAAGAACTAAAAACCGAAGGCATGGTGAAGCCCGTCTATTATGCCTCGGTAACGGTGTTGTTCAGCGATTTCAAAAACTTCACCCGCATTGCCGAGAGCATGTCGCCGGAGTTGCTGGTTAAGGAGCTGGATGAATATTTCCGCACCTTCGATGCCATCATGGAACGACACCGGCTGGAAAAGATCAAAACCATCGGCGATGCCTATATGTGCGCCGGCGGCTTGCCGGAACCCAACCAAACCCACGCACTGGATACCGTCAAAGCGGCCCTGGAGATGCAACAGGCCATCCGCGATATGGCGGAACGACGTTCAGCACAGGGTAAACCTTATTTTGACATGCGCATCGGCATACACACCGGGCCGGTGGTGGCCGGGGTGGTAGGCAGCCACAAATTTGCCTACGATATCTGGGGCGACACGGTAAACACGGCTGCCCGTATGGAACAAAGCAGCGAGCCCGGCCGGATCAATATTTCACAAACCACCTGGGAAGCGGTGAAAGACCATGTACCCTGCACCTTCAGGGGGAAGTTGCCGGCAAAAAACAAGGGGGAGATTGCGATGTATTTTGTGGAAGATCAGCGCAGCGGGTTGCCGAAATCGTAATCAATAAACACCTCATCCAGCAGCGGATCGTCGCCGAGGCGGTACCCCTGCTTGAGGTCGTACCCCCAGATTTTGCCCATGGTATTCCAGTAAGCGGCCGTAGTGGTACCGCGTGTGGTGCGAATCACCTCATAAAACGGCATGTTCAGTTCCCGCTCGATCATTTTTACCAGCACCTTGCCCTCTGTTTTGGACAGGTTTTTCATTCGATCGGTCATGTCTTCTTTCAGCTCCTTGTGCTCGTGTTTGATATGGCGTTTGCGCTGACGGCGGTTCATGCCGTCGGTTTCATCTTCCATTTCCTCGTAGAGTGCAACGGCCTGCAGGGCATAAGGATACACCCGTTTGGCCGCCCAGATATAGCGGCGAAACTGCTTTTGTTCTTCCAGATCTTTGAACTGGCGTTTAGCGACGATCCTGGCCGGCGCCAGCGACATCAGGAAGGTGCTGTCGCCATTCACGATCTCCAGCGTGGCCCAGGCGCCCTGACGGGGCAGGGTATCCTGGCGCATGAGTTGAGCCCTGAGCGGAAAGCCCATACAGCAAAGCATCAGAAATAATCCAAACTGTTTCATATCAGAAGTTCGTCATTCTGACGGAACAGACCATTAACGTAACAAGCCGGTTGTTTCGTTGGTTGTTAGCAAAAAGTTATTCCTCAATGCCGTCGCTGTCTTCCAGAATGGGTCGGGATTTGGAGGCAGGTTGCCGCGTACTCGGGACGGGATCCTCCTCAATGGCTTTGAAATCATCCGGCGGGCGGTAATTCTGGTTATCTCTGACCTCCGTTTTTTGCACCCCGTATTGTTCCAGCCGGTCCATCCAGTTCATGGAAGTACCCCAGACATCCAGGGCAAAGGGTTTCATGCGTATGGCAAAATTTTTGGCCCTGCCGGGCAAAGGCTCCAGCAGTGTAAAGGTCCTGGATTCGGCAATGGTGGCGTCGTTTACAAACTGCACTTTTACGGCAAACCATACCAACACACTGTAAATCAACACCATAAACCCTCCCATCACCACTCCGCCGATGGCCTGGTTGATCATGCCCAGGTAGGCCATGCGCAAAGCGCCTTCAATACCCGCAGCCGTGTACCGAAACACCAGCATCAGGGTAGCCAGATTCACCAGAAAGGCAAAAAGGAACATCGAAGGATTATCCGAATGAAACATGGTTTGCAAAATGGACGTGGTG
>JADZFI010000429.1 GCA_020850025.1 Saprospiraceae bacterium | reverse complement strand
GCTCGGAAATCCGCTTGACCTTGCCCCGCAAGGCGCCAATGATGGTGAAGTGTTGAAATGGAATGGCGCAGCTTGGGTGCCTGGTCCGGATAATAGCGGAGGAACCGGTGATGTATATAATGAAGGCGTAGGTATTGACATTACCGGTACAGCGCCGAACTTCCTGATCACCAACACTGGCGACCTGGATATTACCAATGAGCTGCAAACCTTGTCCATTATGGGCAACCAACTGACCATCAGCGATGGGAATACCATTGATCTTCCTGCTGTTCCCAATTATATTGAGGGTGCTGGTATTGACATCACTGGTAATGTTATCTCCAACATCGGTGATGCCGACAACAACCCTAACAACGAGTTACAATTGCTTTCTGTAAACGGCAATCAGTTGACCATTACAAATGGAAATACCGTAGACCTGCCGGCCGGAGCAAATTATGTTGGAGGCGCCGGTATCAATATTGCTGGCAATACCATCTCCAACACCGGAGATTTGAATGCTACCAATGAGCTTCAGACCTTGTCCATAAATGGCGATCAATTGACCATTCTCAATGGTAACACTGTAACCCTGCCCACAGGCACTACCTATACGGCTGGAAACGGCATTGATCTCACTAACGATGTGATTACCAATACCGGTGATCTGGATGCCACCAATGAATTGCAGGCACTTTCACTGAACGGCGCCGAATTGGAAATCAGTAACGGCAATACCGTAGACCTTACGCCACTTCTGACCATGGTTGGCGACGACTGGGGTAACAACGGAGATCATATTTTCAACTCCAATGCAGGTAATGTAGGCATCGGCATTAACAATCCTGCCGCACGGTTGCACATTACCGGCAACGGTGAAAGCATTCGTTTGCAAAGTGCTACACCAAGTATTGGTTTTTCGGGAGCAGGCCCCGGTCCGGCATTTGTTCGCCAGACTGCTCAAATGTTTTCCATGTCAACTTCTGATGTATCCAATATCCATATCCAACCGAATGGTTTGAATGCCATTGTTGCGCATGGACTAACCGGTCATGTCAGCATCGGCAATGCAATACCCTCACCTGCCGCCCTAAGTGTTCTGCAAAAAGCAGGTGGTATCTCCCTTACCAACAATAACAGCGGTACCAGTTGGGAATTTTCCGCCAGCCCTGTTAACGGCAACCTGGAGTTGTTCAACAATAACTTTGGCGCCGGTTTACCGGTGGGCATTTTTGCTCCTAACGGCCAATACATGGCCGTTTCGGACCGCCGCTTAAAAACAGATGTTTCATTGCTCTCTTCCGGTGCATTAGGAAAGCTCATGACCTTGAAGCCTATGACTTACCGCTATGTAACTGAAAAGGCAGACGCCAGTAAATCCATCGGATTTATGGCTCAGGAGTTGCAGGAGGTTTTCCCGGAACTGGTTGGCTCCTTTGTTGATCGAGAAACCCATAAAGAGTACATGAACGTGAACTACAACGGCTTGACTGTTGTGGCCATCAAATCCATTCAGGAACAACAAACTGAACTGAATGCCCTCAAAAAAGAAAACGAGGAGTTGAAGGCCAAATTCCAGTCGCTGGAAGCAAGATTGCTTCAACTGGAGAACAAACAGTGAGGACAAAATAGATCATTACCGGAGAGGCGCCGGGGAACCAGACTGTCTGTTCCTCGGTGCCTCTCCTTCATTCTCCGCTCCTCAAATTCAACTTTATTCCATGTAACTCGGGTTGCTGGAACATTTTGATGCGGATGCGGATGGCTTCTGTTTCATCAGGAGAAAGACAGGCGGGCAGATGACTGATGATCCCCTGTAATTCCTTCTGTATTTTATCAGCAGACTGCCAATAGGATCTGCTGTGATCGAGGATGTCCTCCAATATCAGATTTTTCAACGCCATAATTTCCTTTTTTGCAAGCGGAGCTTCCTGCAAAAGGACATCCAGATTCCTAAGCACAAGATCGTGACGCCCAAGTCCCAACTGGCTCGCATACTCCTCTTCCCCCAACTGGAACACCCAAATCGGGAACCTCGACTCAATACTATCCTCGGGAAACAAACTGCAGTAGCACCTGGCTAAGGCATCATCCTGGCCTCCTGAACATTGAATGGCTTTTCCCAGCCAAATCCGGTAATCCGCAAACAGGTAGGGTTTGCCGGAGCTTGAAGATTCCTGTAAAATGAAACCAGGCAACAACTTCGTCATCCATCGAAAACTCAGGCGGTCTTCCGTATCCGGTTTATGGTGCAATAATTGCATCATGGTGTCCCGCAAATACACAGCAGTTCGCAAGGCTGAAAACCAGTCCTCCTGACTTTTCATGGACCTGAAATCGTCCAACCACCTGTCTCTCTCCATCCGGAGTCCTTTGCCCCAGTAGGTATCCATTCGTTTTCTTAATAACCATGTTGAATCCGGTTCCAGAGGCTTAACGGACCAGGCAAGTACCCATCCCGACTGGCCTTCGGGCATTTTAATTTTTATCCAGGGAGACTGAAATGTTTCCTCCCTGATAAAAAATACGGATTCTGAAGACGCTGTTTCATCCAGGTCTTGCAACCGGTCCCCCTTTTGCAACCTCTTCAACACAGCACTTCTATCATCTGGCTCTTTTCTGACTTCTGCATTATCTTTCCATACAATTAATTGGTTATCATACGATTTCTCACATGATCCTAAAAGAAAAATACACGAGATCAGGAAAATTTTGCCGGCCGAATGGGTCATTCCAAGTAAGTTTACGCACAAATCTACGGCAGTTGAATCGTATGTACCTTTCACGCATATTCATCCTGACTTTTTGGGCAGGGATATTTCCATTGGCCTTGTCAAGTCAGGTCATTGATGATTTTTCGGATGGCAATTTCACTCAGAATCCTACCTGGGTTGGAGATGTTTCGCAATTCCAGGTCAATACATCCGGGGAATTACAACTTGTGGCCACTGCCGCAGGACAATCAAGCCTGTTGGTGGGCGCCAACCTGCCAGACAGCTGCATTTGGGAGTTCGATGTTCGACTTGGTTTTGATCCTTCCGGCCAGAATCTGGTTAGGATCTATCTCCAGCTCAACCAAACCGATCTCACGACCGCCAACGGATATTATCTTGAAATGGGAGAATCCGGGAGTGCAGATGCTATCCGGTTTTTCCGTCTTGACGGCGGCGTAAAAACCCAGTTGGCTACCGGTATCCCTGGAGTTGCAGCCAGTTCGCCCAATCTCCATTTTTACATCAAGCGAACCCAGGCAGGCAACTGGACGGTTGATGCGGGAACCATTGGCGCTGCATTGCAAACCCAGTTCAGCCTTACCGAACAAACCTGGCCTGGCGCCAATAACGCCTACTTCGGCTGGCAGTGCGTTTATACCATCAGCAACGCGTCGAAGTTTTTCCTGGACAATGTTGATGTCCGACCAGATGTGCCAGACAACCAGCCCCCCATTTTGGTGCAGGCTACTGCCACTCAGGCAACGCAGGTGACCGCTGTCTTTAATGAACCGCTTGAGCTTAATTCTGCCCAAAACATCCTTAATTATACAATCAACAACGGTGTAGGCACGCCACAGTCGGCTAGTTTGTTGGGCGACTTAAGAACTGTAGTGCTCAGTCTAAACACCTCTTTGAATACTGGCACCTACACCTTACAAACTACCGGAATTAAAGACCTGATCGGAAATCAGAGCCTGGCGCAAAACCAGTCATTTTCCTACGTAAAAGTGGAGGCCGCAACGGAATTCAATTTGCTCATCAGCGAAATCATGGCCGATCCAAGTCCCGGAGTTGGTCTGCCTGAAGTGGAATGGCTGGAAATTTTTAACCGTTCCGGCAAGATCATTGACCTCGCCACACTTCGCTTTTCGGACGCCAACAGCAGTCCGATACCCTTTCCATCCTACCTTATACATCCTGGAGAGTACCTGGCCATCACTGCTCTGGCCAATCAATCTGCACTTCAGGCGTCAACCACCGGCACGGTGCTTGGCATGAGCATAAGCGCCAGTTTGTTAAACAATGAGAGCGATGTATTGACCATCAGTACCGGTAGCGGCGAGATCATCGACCGGGTAGCATATTCGGTATTCTGGCACACTGATGCGGGCAAGGATGACGGCGGATTTTCCCTGGAGCGAGTAAACCAGAACCTTCCCTGCCTGGGCGCGGAAAACTGGCAATCCTGCCCGGCCACCATTGGCGGAACCCCGGGCCTGCCCAATGCCGCAAATTCCAGCCAATCGGATACCACGCAGCCAAGGGTATTCAAGGTTTTTCCGGAATCTGCCAACAGCATTTTGGTACAATTCACTGAAGGGATGGAGGGCACTTCAGCAACCGATCCGGCTGCCTATCAATTAACGCCCCCGGTGGCCATAGCCGCTGCCGAGCTCCTGCCCAACGATCGGGCATTTGTGCGACTGGAACTGGCTACCAACCTCCAGTCCTCTACCTTGTACCTGCTTACCATCGACAACACTGTGATGGATTGTAGCGGCAACCCATTTCTTTGGGTAGACTCCATTTTTCTTGGACTGGCTGAAAAACCGGAGCCGCACGACATAGTCATCAATGAAATACTGTTCAATCCGGCATCCGGAGGCGCCAGATATCTTGAGTGTTACAACAACAGTCAGAAGATCTTCGACTGGTCGGATTTTTTTCTGGCCAGCAACACAGACAGTACCACCAGTGTGGTGCAGGTTACCCAGGAACGGCTGTTTTTACCCGGAGAGTATCATGTTTTCAGCAACGATGCTGACTACATCCGGAACAACTATGCCAATATTGTAAAGAAAAATGTGCTTCAGAACCAATTGCCTTCCCTGGACGACAAAGCAGACAGCATAAAGGTTTACTGGGCAGGAAATGGCCAGACTGTGGTAGTTGACTCCTTTTTTTATTATCGGGGGCTTCACAATGCATTGCTCAGCACGACCGAGCAAGAGGGCGTTGCCATTGAGCGTTTGCGGATCAATGGCCCAACCCAGGATCCCTCCAACTGGAGTTCTGCAGCGCCTCAGCGCACGGGCGCTTATGGAACCCCTACCCTTCCTAATTCTCAGGCACTTTCGGATATTCTTGTCAAGGAGGAACTTATCAGCATCCCATTAGCCCGACTATCACCCGATGGTGATGGCAGGGAAGACTTCCTGGAAATATTTTACCATTTACCCGCTGAAGGTTATGCTGCAGGTTTGAAGATATTCGACTCCGACGGCAACCTGGTAAAAACACTGGTGCGTCAAAACCTGATCGGAACACAGGGCGCTGTTCGTTGGGATGGAGACACCGATAACGGCGGAAAAACCAGGCCCGGTATTCATGTCCTCTTGGTAGAAATGTTTGCACCAGATGGTACCGTCATGCGCATTAAAAAAACAGTAGCCGCAGTGGGTACCTTTTAAAGCATCCAGTAAAACAAACAACCTAGAAGCAATAACCAGAAAAAACCTTCCAGCCAGGTGGATATTGCCACAGGCCGGGATAACAAACGCGGAGAAGCCTGAAGTTCTGGTGTCACCGCCCTTACGGAGGATGGAAGCAACACTTCGGCCTCGTCTTTTCCCAAATGAAACCACCGTTCCAATTCAGACAGGGATTTCCCCTGAAATTGCGCCGACATTATCCTGCTTAAATCATGAATGACGGACGGAAACATGTTTTGCAACGCCGGGAGCGGCATTCCTGAAAAAGCACACAGTGCCGGAAAAATGGCAGGATTCTGTTGGAAAACACCCATCAACTGCGACTCTAATTCAGAAAAGCTTGTTTGGACTGTCCATTGCTGTAAATGATGTTTTTCCCAAAGAAGCCAGGCTGACGGAACCAGTCCATTGACAGCAAGTAATACAGACTTTTCCGGAACGCCATACTGAAGCGCCCAATCCCTGATTTTCTCCGTGGCTATTTGCCTGCTAATGGCTGATATTATGGTCAACTTAGAGTGGTTTTTAACGTGTCCAGATTTCAATCATGATGCACCTCAAAGATCGTAATTGATGGTAAAAAACTGTTCAGAAATTTGGTTGAGGCTTCCCAAACTGGGGCTTTTGTTACTGCTTTGTTGTATTCAATGCCGGGACTCCGTGCAGCATCAGGATACCAGAAAAGCTTTTCGCTACAACCAACACAACCCTATCACATCGTTGGACCCAGCATTTGCCCGCACGCAAAACAACATTTGGGCAGTGGATTGTCTGTTTAACGGCCTGGTACAACTGGATGAGCACTTGCAGGTAAAACCCTGTATCGCCAGGGAATGGCAGTTTTCTGAAGACGGACTCAGCTGCCGCTTTTTGCTGCGCAACGATGTTTATTTTCATGACGATCCGACCTTCCAGCCCTCGGGAAAGGGGCGCAGGGTAATAGCAAAAGACGTGGTGTACAGCTTTGAAAGATTGATGGACGACCAGTGGCCGAAGCCGGGCTAATGTATTTTTAAGGGGCGTGTTGTTCCTGATACGCCCTTTACGGCTCAAAACGACTCTGTTTTTGTGCTCCGTCTTACCAGTCCATTCCCACCAATGCTTCAACTGCTCACCATGCAATATGCCAGTATTGTACCCCGTGAAGCATGTGAATTTTGGGGGGCGGAGTTTCGCCGCCACCCTGTTGGGACCGGGCCGTTTACCTTTAAAGTATGGGCGGAGAATCAGGCACTGGTACTCTTGAAAAACGAAAACTATTTTGAGAAAGACACAGCCGGTGTTCCACTACCCTATCTCGATGCTGTTCGCGTCTCTTTTATTACAGATAGAAAAACCGCTTTTCTATCCTTTAAACAGGGCAAACTGGACTATTTTTTCGGACTGGAAAGCTCTTATATCCATGAGCTGCTCACCCCTGAAGGCGAACTTCAAGCGGAGCTGGGCGCCTCTATTAAATTCCATAAAAACCCATATTTGAATACCGAGTATCTGGGCATCCGGATGGTTCCTTTATCCTCCGATGGGGCAGAAACATCCCCATTGCAACAGAAAAAAATCCGGCAGGCGCTGAATTATGCCATTGACCGGGAACAGATGTTGCGCACCCTGCGAAATCAGGTAGGCAAACCGGCAACTGCCGGCTTTGTGCCAAGAGGTTTGCCCTCTTTCTCTGACGAAGCGGTAAAGGGTTACAGCTTTCAGCCTGAAAAAGCAGCCGCCCTGCTAAAAGAAGCCGGCTATCCACAGGGCAAACATCTCCCTGCCATTACATTGCTATGCAATAACGAATACCTGGATGTATGCACATTCCTTAGCAGGCAATGGGAGGATTTGGGCATTCGGGTTAGCATTGAAATTCAGGAAACTGCCTTGCTGCGGGAGCGTATGCGCAACGGTCAGGCGCCATTTTTCCGGGCATCCTGGATTGCTGATTATCCGGATGCTGAGAGTTTTTTAACCTGCTTTTACGGCAAGAATGGCGCCCCTCCTAATTATACCTCTTTTCGAAACGCAGATTTCGATCAACTTTATGAAGCGTCATTAATCGAAACCGATCAGGGTAAAAGGTTTATGCTTTACCAACAAATGGATCGCCTGCTGATTGAAGAAGCGCCGGTAGTATTTTTGTTTTATGACGAAACTGCCCAGTTTTTTTCCAAAAAAATAACCGGCGTGTCTGGCAATGCCATGAATCTTTTGTCGCTGAAAAGGGTAAAGAAATCCGACTAGTAATTTCCATTCATCCCCCCTGATGCTTCACTCCTCCTTTGTTGGGTGGCATTTATCTAATATAGCAGAAAGTTGAATGTGGAGAGTCGTGTCTTTGTACTGGAAAAAGAGGCTATGACATAAAATGAATCTGTGCAGGTCCATCCTGCACAACCCTTATCCCATCGCCCAAACATTATCAACAGCAGTATGAATCAGTTTCTCAAGTTTCTATTCGCCTCTTGTCTTGGAACCACCCTGGCATTGGGCCTGCTTTTTGTCATAGGTATCAGCTGGATAGTTGGCATGGCAGAATCGGCCAATGAGCAGCAAAGCGTGAAAATCAGCCGGAATTCCATTTTGGAGCTGGATTTCAAAATGCCCGTTCCTGAAAAAACCAATAACCTGCCTATTGATCCATTCGACCTGGATCAACAGGATATACTGGGAATTTCCGATATGGTTCTGGCCATTCAACGCGCCAAGGAGGATCCCGACATCAAAGGCATTTACCTGAATCCCTCTTTTACGACGCTGGGAAAAGCCACTTCTGCGACCCTGAGAAATGCGCTGGAGGACTTCAAATCGTCAGGGAAATTCGTGTACGCTTATGCGCATTACTACACACAGGGCGCCTATTACCTTGCCTCTGTGGCCGACAGTGTCTGGATGAGCCCGCAAGGCGTGGTAGATTTCAGAGGGTACTCCACCACTATAGCCTATTACAAAGGACTGCTTGACAAACTGGACGTCCAGATGCGCATTTTTTACTGCGGGAAGTACAAAAGTGCCACAGAACCATTCAGAACCGACCACATGAGTGAGGAGAACCGCCTGCAGGTACGGGAGTATCTCCATCCACTGTACGATATTTTCATCAAGGATATAGCTCGCAGTCGCAACATCCCGGAAACGGAGTTGCGGCAAATTGCGGAGCGATTTGACGGATTCAATGCCGAAAAGGCCGTGCAGTCCAGGCTCGTTGACCGTTTTGCCTTTGAAGACGAGGTGTTCAGCTCTATCAAAAGCCGGATTGGTTTGGAAGAAAAAGAAAAGTTGAACCGGGTGGGTATTGAAGACTACTTCAAATCGCGGGGAAAAAAGACCAACTTCTCCATCAAGGACAAAGTAGCGGTGGTGTATGCGGAAGGGGAAATCCGGGATGGCGACATGGGTGAACCCGGTACCATCTTCGATGGCAAGTATGTGAAACTACTGCGCAAGATCCGCAAAGATCCACACGTCAAGGCCATCGTTTTACGTGTAAACTCTCCCGGTGGCAGCTCGTTGGCAAGCGAAAACATACTGCGCGAGCTTGATCTGTGCAAAAAAGCCGGCAAACCAGTAGTGGTGAGCATGGGTGACGTAGCTGCATCAGGCGGTTATTACATTGCTTGCCACGCTGACAGCATCTTTGCCGAACCGGCCACTATTACCGGTTCCATCGGCGTTTTCGGGCTGATCCCCATTTTGGACAAAACCATGCGCAACAAACTGGGTATTACGTTTGATACCGTTCGTACGCAGAAATATTCAGCATTCGGCAGCGCCGTGTACGACTTTTCGCCTGAAGAGAGTCAGATCATTCAAAGCAGGGTGGACTGGATTTACCAGGACTTCCTGAAAAAAGTAGCGGAAGGCCGCAAACGCACTCCGGAGCAGATCCATGAAATTGCCCAGGGCCGGGTATGGTCGGCAGCCAAGGCTAAAGAAATTGGCCTGGTAGACGACCTGGGGGGGCTTGACCGTGCCCTCGCAGCAGCAGCAAAACTGGCCAACCTCGAAAAATACCGCACGGCGGAATATCCGCAAACCAAGACAGGCATTGAACAACTGATTGATCAATTGACCAAGAAAGACGAGCGTGACGATAGCGTACGCGCCTGGGCACTCAAACAAGAACTGGGAGAATTCTATCCGTTATATCAAACCGTAAAAGGCATTCGCCAAAACAACGGGATATTACTCAGAATGCCTTATGACCTGAGTATTAATTGACGATGGACGATGGACGATGGACGATGGGGATATTTGGCCGTGCCAAATATCCCCATCGTTTTTGTTTGCTCCAGCAAACAAAAAAGGGCGGCCGAAGGCCAGCCCTTTGTGCCTTAGTGTCTTTGTGCCTTAGTGTTTCCCACTTTGCGTCTTTACATATCCACTTGTGTCTTCTACCCTGAAATACCGCTGAGGCAGGGAGTCAAGCGAATAATTTCGGAAAGTCCCTAAAAACAACCGGGGAGCGTTCATGAGGGAATCATACTTGCCAGGCTGGTCGGTGATGATCAAACAACGGGCACTGTCCGGATGCTGCAATGCCGACAGCAGTAGAAACTCATAGGGGCTGCCCCACGACATCTTCAGCAGGTCCATGGGCGCTTCTTGCTCTGTCATGATGATTTTCCGACTGGGCAGGACGGCCGTTTGCTGAAGTGTTTGTTTTTCCCAATTCATCCTGAGACTCCATTCTTTACCAGCATTGATGATGCGGGTAAAACTAAGCAGGAACAAAATTGCCAGTCCCCAAAAATTTGCTCTGCTTAATTGGTTCTCAGGTTTCCCCAACACCCCAAAAACCAGTGGGATACTAGCAAATACAGCCAAAGGCAGATAGAGATTTTCCATGTAAAACTGTTTGCCAATGGAATCGTAAAACGGCACATTGACCAGTAGCACATACCCCACCGCACATACGGCAATCCAGGCAGCCCTAAGGTATTGCCGCTGCCAGGTGCCCCAGGCAATGGCGCCAAAAATCACCAGCCATACCAGTTGATAATCGTTACTACACCATTCCAGGAATTGCCGATTACTGTCAATATCCAGCCAGTCAGGCCAAAGTCTGCCGAATGCTTCCTGACGCTTCAATGCCGCTGCATCATACCAGTCGAGCTTCAAAACTTTGTACTTGAGTATTGCCAACGCCACAAACACGACTATTGGCACCAGGTGCATGGCTTTCCAGTCGCGTTTTTTCCCGGGCTCCAATAAGAAGTATATCCCGATAAAAAGGTTGGCATACAGCACCATTGGATGGAGATAAAAGGCTGTCCATAGCAGCGACAGCCAAAACAGCCAGTTGAGCCAGGAAAAAGCTTTCAAATCCTTTTTATGATGCATCCATGCATAAACAGCACAGATCAGGGCCAATCCCTGGGGCATTTCAGACAACCAGAAGAACGTATGGGTGGTCATCAGGGTTGCCACTGAAAGAATAGCCAGCGCCCACCTCCATTGCCCCCAATACCAGGAAAGCCCTGCCAGCAGAACCGGCCATATTGCATGTCCAAAAGAGTAGGCCATCAGCACTCCTTTCAGTGGCGCTCCAAGCCATTGTGCCATACTGGCCCAAATCTGGGTGACCACGGCGCCAAACCGTCCGCTTTGAATTTCCGGATGTCCGCTTTTTAACATCAGGAATGTCTGGAATGCCATGTCCAGGTTGGTCATACGCTCCAGATAGAACCATGTCGCCATACCTGTAAGCAATACAGAGACAGACAAGAACAATCCTAAACCGTAGCGATTATGAGACATCCCTAAAACATTTCAAATTTTTGAAAACTACATTCCAGAGCGCCGTTGAACAGGGTTATTTTTTTTGAGGCCCTCAAACCTATGTGTTTAAGCGCATCGCGATTGGAGGAAATGATCCAGGCATTCCAGCCGGCCCAACGCTTCTTGAGTACATCGCCAATGGATTTGTAGAACGCGATGGTATCCTCCACTTTTAATCGTTCGTCATAAGGCGGGTTCATGATAAGGGTACCGGCGACAGCAGGAGCCTCCAATCTTTCAAAAAGCATTTTTTCTACCCGCACCCACTTCTCCAATCCGGCCGACATCAGATTCAAGGCGGTGGCATTCCTGGCCCTTGACTCTTTATCTGACGCGAGTATGGGAAATTCAAAAGGTTGTATCCTGGCATCGGCCGTTGCTTTGACTGAAGCCCACAGTTTCTTGTCGAAATCCGGCCATTTAAAGAATCCAAAACCTTCCCTTTTGATTTGAACGGGGGTTTGGGTGGCCACCATGGCAGCCTCAATTGGGAGAGTACCCGAACCGCACATCGGATCAACAAAAGGGCCTTTGCCATTCCAATCTGACAGCAGCAACATGCCTGCGGCCAGTACCTCGTTCACCGGTGCTTCCACGGTATCGCGCCTGTAATTGCGCTTGTGCAGGGAATCGCCACTGGCATCCAGAGAGATGTCGACATGGGTACCTTGAACGTGAACATTGATGCGAAGCGTTGGCGAAACGGTATTCACATTGGGCCTGCGGTTAAATCTGTCCCGAAACTGATCCACAATGGCGTCCTTGGTGAGCAATCCCAAATAGTGGGAATGGCGAAAAACCTCTCCCTGAGTCACAGCATCCACAGCCAGCGAGTCGTTCACCCCCATATATTGGGTCCAGTCAATGTCGCGCAAGGCCTCGTAATATGATTTTTCATTATAAGCTGAAAAAGAGCGAACCGGAATCAGAATTCTGAGGGCTGTTCTCAGCTCATAATTTGCCCGATACATCAGTTGTTTGTCACCGTCAAAGGCTACAGCGCGTTTGAGCTCCCGAATATGGGAGGCGCCTAACTGACGTAATTCTTCAGCCAGCACCGGCTCAAGGCCGGCCAGGGTTTTGGCAATAATTGATTGCATGTTCGAACAGAGGAAGGGTGAAGTGCACAGGGCATGCCGGAAGGCCTACAGCCCGATCCGGCCGGCAAAAGTATGTTTTTACCGTTTAACTTTAATACTGTCCAGAAACTGTAGTGTTCCGGGCAGGCCGTTCAGTACACGGGTATTGGAAGGAAGTTGTACCGGCCCGACAAAAAATTGCTGACCTGTAAAAAGCACCTGGCTTTCGGCAACGGAGGTTGCCACATGCTCCACATAGGATTGAATGGGCATGCGAGGAAGAGGCTCCTGCACGATAGTGAATACAAAAGCAGGATGGAGTGTCTGGCAAGCGTCTTTAAGATCACTCACCCCAACATTGGTACCCAAATATGTTACCCTCATTCCTCTGGAACGCAACAGGTATTGAATAAACAGCAAAGTAAGCTCCTGAGAGTCGCCCTCCGGAGAATACAACAGGAAAATGGGAGTCTCCTGACGTGGCAGGGCGCGATCTACCGCACACATCAGTTTTCTTCGGATGATCTGACCAACAAATTTCTCATGAGAAGGACTGATACTGTTGGTCAGCCAGAGCAAGCGAAGTTTGTCGAGGAATGGGTAAACCAACTCCAACATACAGCGCTCAAAACCATGGAGGTTGACATACTCAGCAAAAACCTGCTCAAATCCATCTTCGTTCAGGTCTATCATCGCCAGGGTAAGCGCATCAATCTGGGAATTTGGATTCGGGTTATTTTGGGCAATAGCGGCTCCTTTGGCGGCTATCTCTTCAGGGGTCATTTTGGCGAGTTTGCTGATTTTGACCCCATTTCTGTTTAAAAGTGCTATATTGAACAGATGCCGCAGATTCTCATCGGTGTAATACCTGATGTTCGTATCTGTTCGAG
>JADZFI010000428.1 GCA_020850025.1 Saprospiraceae bacterium | reverse complement strand
TGGTAGATGAAAAAACTTTCATCCGTGTGGTAAAATCAGCTATTCAGGGTGAATATAAAGGCCAACCTTAAGTGGTTTGCCACTCATTTCGGGCACTCTGTCAGGAACTGACCCCTGGGTAGAGTGCCCGAAAAATCATCTTAAAATCCTGATCCTTATGAATAAGAACCTGCTCTTCCTTGCTTTAATCTTAGGGCTGGCAAGCCTGAGTTCCTGCACCCGGAATACAACGCTCCGGGTATTGCAGCCTGCACAGATGACGCTCCCGGAGCACATCACTACCGTTGCCATGATCGACCGTAGCAAGCCATCCAACGGCTGGTCGAACTTTCTTGAAGGCCTTTTAACCGGCGAACAAATTGGTCAGGATCGCAGAAGCCGGCAAACCGCAATGGACGGCCTGACCAATGCACTTACCCGGACACCCAGATTTCAGGTAAAAAGTACCGGTGTAGAACTGACAGGCAGTAAGGCGGGGGGGCGAATGCCATCTGCGCTCGATTGGACTGAAATTGATCGGATTTGCCGGGATTATGGGACAAACGCCGTGGTCGCCATTGAATCATTCGACTCTGATAATTCCAGCAGAGCATGGCCGGTCAGCGAAACAAAAAAAGACAAAACCGGTAAAAAATATACCATCACTTCCTATCGCTCCCAGCAGCGTACAGGTGTACGCATAGGCTGGCGTTTATACGATCCCAAAAGTAAAATCATACTGGATGAGTATGTGACGGAAGATTACCTGGAGAGGAATGGCAGTGGAAATACCGAGCGTGCCGCCCTCAATAATCTGCCCAGCCAACTGGATGTAACAAGAGATGTTGCCTACAATGTTGGGATTGAATATGGCGCCCGCATTGCCCCGATATACGTGAATGTCTCCCGGGCATATTACCATAAAGCAAAGGGCTACAAGACCCAAATGAAAGAGGCTGCCCGTCATTTTGCTGACCGGGACCTGGAAAAAGCCACCAATTTGTGGAAGCGGGTGATTGCTATGGCCGGAAGTTCCAACAAAAAAGCCGCCGGAAGAGCAGCCTACAACATGGCCGTTGCGGCGGAAGTGAATGGAAACCTAGATCTGGCATTGGAGTGGGCTACCAAAGCCTACAACGATTACGGGAACAAAAAAGCGAGGGAATATATTCAGGTAATAAAGCAGCGACAAAACGATGCCCGGAAGGTTGATGCGCAATTGCCCGGAAAAAAGGCTTAATACTGCTCTAATCACCAATACCCTGCCATGTTACCGAAGTATCTGCTTACATTTTGTTGCCTGATTCTCTGGCTGTTGACTTTCAGCATTGGCGCTTTTGTGGATACCAATCCCATTCGAGCAGAGTTGAATCGTCAATTTGTGCTGACCGATTTTCTGCTGGTAGTATCTGCCTGGATACCTACCAATCTTGGCATATTATCCATATTAGCCGGAATTAGCGGAGCGCTTTGCTATTCATTACTTCGTAGCCTGGAAGTTGGAGCAGATCAGGCCCGACAGACCAAAGAGGGTTCCAGGATTATTGGCGGGGGCATTGCAGGATTGATCTTTTATCTGTCACTGATGGCCGGAGCGTTTTTGCTCATAGATTCGCCATTTGAAACCACCACAAAAGAGCAATACTTCCGTATAGCCGGGGTGGTTTCATTTATAGCATTCCTGGCAGGATTCAGACCTGATTTATTGCGCAGAATCCTGGAGAAAATCCCTGGATTTTAGCCCAAACATCTAGGATAGGTACTTGCCCACAATGGGCAGTCTTCTCCCCATTCCAAATGCTTTTGAACTGACCCGAATAACTGGCGCAGCCTGTTCACGTTTGAACTCATTGATATTTACCATACGAAGCACCCGTTTTACCAGCGCTTCATCAAAACCTTTGGCAACAAGTTCGCTGGGGCCCTTTCTGCGTTCAATGTACTCAAAAAGTAGAGGATCCAGCACCTCATAGGGCGGCAGACTGTCGGTATCCTTTTGTCCGGGTCTTAATTCCGCAGAGGGAGGCTTGGTAATTGAATTTTGGGGGATCACCCCTACCCTTCCGTATTTTCCAGCCGGTATCGAGTTTATATACTTGACCAGTTCATAGACCTCGGTTTTATATACATCTCCAAGAACAGCCAGACCTCCGCACATATCACCGTATAGCGTGCCATATCCAACCGCCATTTCACTCTTATTTGTGGTATTCAGCAGAATATGCCCAAATTTATTGCTCATTGCCATCAAAAGTACCCCCCGCACCCTGGCCTGAATATTTTCCTCTGTTACGTTAAAAGGCAATCCGCTGAACAACGGCGACAACATGGACTCAAAAGCTTCATAGGCAGATTTGATGGCAATGATATCGTACTGAATCCCAAGGTTTTCAGCCAATTCCTTCGCATCATCTACGGAGTGACCGCTACTAAACTGGCTGGGCAAAAGCAACACGCGCACATTCTCAGCCCCTAGCGCCTCTGTTGCCAGAACTGCCGTTACTGCTGAATCAATCCCTCCGGAAAGCCCTAAAATAGCTTTCGAAAATCCAAGTTTCTGGAAATAATCCCGGATACCCATCACCAGTGCATCATGTATCAGCCTGATTTTATCCTTTGGTTGGTCCTTATTCTGGCCGCCTTTCAGGACCTCCTCCAGCTCCTAAACCCGCAGACATTCTTCAAAGTATGGCAATTCGTCAAAAACATGACCATCCGGCGATACTACCACGCTTCCCCC
>JADZFI010000427.1 GCA_020850025.1 Saprospiraceae bacterium | reverse complement strand
CATTGGGGTCAAGTTAGCAACTCATTAGGATGAACAAAGCGCAGATTGGGACCATCATAGTGGCGGTAATATTGTTTTCAGGTTTGTACTTTGGATTCGATACCAAACCGTCAAAGCACAAAGCCATTGAAAAAACACGTTCCCTTCAGGGGGAGAGTACCAGTTTTCAAACGCTGCTTGAAGATGCGACAGCTCACCTCAGCCCTGATCGGGCTGCCAAAGTAGCTGAATTGCAACAAACACTGGAGAAATCTGTGTCTTATCAGGAAAAAATTCAGATACTGAAAAAATTATCCGGCCTGTGGTATGATTTTGGAGAGATGCCAGTAGCAGGAGGTTTTGCTGAGCAGGTAGCTGAACTCGAAAATGCGGACAGCTCCTGGTCGGTGGCAGGTGGCACTTACTTTAATGGGCTTATGGCCAGTCAAGATCCCGTGATCCGTCAGTTCTGTGCAGGCCGTGCCGTCAAAGCTTTTGAAAGTGCAGCATCGCTGGCGCCGGAAAAAGTGGAGCATAGGGTGAATTTGGCCCTCGTTTGGGCAGAAAATCCACCTCCCGACAACCCTATGAAAGCAGTACTGATGCTCAGGGATTTGGAGACAAAACACCCTGAAAGTCCGTCAGTGTATAATGCCCTTGGACGGTTGGCCATCAAAACCGGACAGTGGGAAAAAGCCATAGAGCGACTAGAAAAATCCTGGTCGCTCGACCAAAAGAACCCCAATACCCCCTGCCTCCTGGCTCGTGCCTATGATGGAGCAGGCAATCAGAATAAAGCAACCGAGTGGGCGGATCGATGCAAAGACCGCTGACTCATAACTCATAACCCGCCTGCCGAAAAGCAGGCCCTTAAATATTTCGAGCCGTATGCCTTGCGGAAAAAAACGTAAAAGACACAAAATTGCTACCCACAAACGCAAAAAGCGTTTGCGCAAAAATCGTCACAAGAAGAAGCGTTAAGTAACTGAACCACAGGCACTTGGTAGTATTATTACCAGGCACTGCCGGCTTCAGCGACGACGACGCGGACGTCGAATCATAGCGAAACTTTCCGGGGGCTCTTGCTGCCGGAAAGTTTTTCGCTGTATGCTGCAATACGAATTCAAAAAATTTATAGTTTGATTGGCAGCCCTTTTTTGCTCAGTTCATTAGCAAGCTTTTTCCCAAAACCTGCCCGATTTCGGGCGCCTAGCTGCACTACGGTCTTAACCCCACCGGAGTGAATCAGCCCTCCTTGCTCAATGATCCTGTTCTCCAACTAACCCGAGCGATTGCCCCCAACAATTGCCTTTTCTCTGGCCAATCCTGCTGCATACTCCCGACGGCCATTTCCTGCCGCCTGCCCTCCGGTGCCCGGTGTGGAGGCTATTCTGATTTCCAGACAGAACGAAACACCTTGCCATTGGATACCTTCAAAGCTGCTATGGTACCTGTGAAAAACAATCATACATCCACGTGGATAAAGAACTAATCATCAATGCCGCAGATACAGGCGTTGAACTTGCACTGATTGAGAACGGCAAACTAGCCGAACTCCACCATCAAAAATCCAATAACAACTTTTCAGTAGGAGATATATTCATCGGCAAAATCCGTAAGATGATGCCTGGGCTAAATGCAGCCTTCGTGGACATCGGTCACCGAAAGGATGCTTTTTTGCATTATACTGATCTTGGACCAAAACTTCGTTCCCTGATAAAGTGGTCAAATGGCGTAATTAATGGTAGCATCAATACTCCCAAGCTCGACAACTTCAAATATGAGGAGGAAATTGTAAAAACCGGAAAGGTGGACCAGGTGCTGAACAAGCGCCATCCAATTCTGGTACAGATTCTGAAAGAGCCAATTTCTACCAAAGGCCCGCGCCTGTCCTGCGAACTGACCCTACCCGGTAGGTATATGGTATTATCTCCCTTCTCCGATACCATCTCGGTTTCCAAGAAAATAGCCAATCCGGAGGAGCGCAAAAGACTGCATGCTCTGGCTGAGAGCATACGCCCTAAAAACTTCAGCCTGATCATCCGTACAGCTGCTGAAGGCAGAAAAGTGCAGGAATTGCACGAAGAACTGATGCAATTGCTGGGAAAGTGGGAAGAGATATTCAAACAACTGAAATCTGAAACCCCACCTGCCAAACTGCTCAGCGAATTGGACAAAACCGGCAGCGTGCTTCGGGACTTGCTCACGGATAACTTCAGTCGTATCGTAGTGAACGATAAAGAGATTTTCGCAGATATCAAAAACTATCTGCAAAGCATCAGCCCCGAACAAGTCAAAATCCTGCAACAGTACAGCGGAAACAAACCAATTTTTGATGCATACGGCGTAACCCGGCAAGTAAAAGCAGCATTCGGTAAAACGGCCACCATGAGCTCCGGCGCTTATCTGGTGATTGAAAAAACCGAAGCGATGCATGTCATCGACGTCAATAGCGGACACAAGATCGTTAGTAACGATGTGGAACAAACCATTCTGGGCGTAAATCTGGAAGCGGCAGAAGAGATATGCAGACAGATCCGATTGCGGGATATTGGAGGGTTGATCGTGATCGACTTTATCGACATGAAGAACCCAGATCATAAAAAGCAACTGTCCAAAGCGATGGAGGATTTTATGCGCAAGGATCGTTCCCAGCATACCATCCTGCCACTGTCGAAATTCGGGCTAATGCAAATTACCCGCGAAAGAGCCCGCCCGGAAGTCATGGTCAATACTGCCGAAATGTGTCCTACCTGTAACGGCACCGGTCAGATTAATCCAACGATACTGCTTACCGACGACATTGAACGCGATCTTGAATTCATCATGCAGTCCAGGCCAAAAATGCCGATGCATCTGCGTGTACATCCTTATGTCGAGGCTTTCCTGAAAAAGGGTTGGCCAAGTCGTCAGATGAAGTGGTTCATGCGCTACAATAAATGGGTGCGGATCATCCCAAATGCTGATTACCACCTTACCGAGTTCCGCTATTTCGACGGAAATGAAGATGAAATAAGGCTCAATTAATATTGTTTGGGCCCGACAGAAAAAGCTTCACGAATAGAAGGACCTCTGTCGAAAGTCTGCAACGTTAATATACAAACGAAACAAGAGTCGCCCCGTTATACGTGACGACTCTTGTTTCGTTTATCTAAGATGCCAGTTGGTCAATCCTTTCGAACCAGATTGCCGTTTTCGTCTTTTACTACAAAGGCATCTTTGTAGCCTCTTTCTACCAGTTCGCGCGCCACTTTTTTAGCGCTTGCAAGATCTGAATACGAACCGATCAGAATAAGCGTCATGCCCGGGGAGTGTTTGGCAGGCCGCTTTTCAATGATTCCAAGATCTTCAACGGGCTCTGATTCGAAGCTTTCCGGTTTGGACAGCGCTGCAATT
>JADZFI010000426.1 GCA_020850025.1 Saprospiraceae bacterium | reverse complement strand
GAAAAAAGACGGTCGGCGGTTAAAAAGCAGCGCAATCCCCGCAGGTCGTTGGCTTTGCCGGAAAGACTGCCTTTTTTCTTTTGGTTACTTTTCTTTTTGGGCAAGCAAAAAGAAAAGTAACAATGCCAGACTGATGAACCCAAGTCAAGTTAACGGTTATCAACTCTTTTATTTACCTGCCATGAATCTGAGCTACAATACGAAATACCCTGCGGTAGACGACTTGCGCGCCCGCGCCCGGCAGCGCATACCCCGGTTTGCGTTTGAATACCTGGACGGCGGCTGCAATGAAGATGTAAACCTGCACAAAAACACCGCAGAACTCCGCGAGGTGGAGCTCAAACCCTATTACCTCAACGCCTACGGCGGCGCCGATCTGCGCACCGAGCTGTTCGGACACGTATACGATGCGCCCTTTGGCATTGCGCCGGTGGGCTTGCAGGGATTGATGTGGCCCGGTTCGCCGGAAATACTGGCCCGTGCGGCCCGGGAACATAACATCCCCTTTGTGCTTAGCACTGTCACCACCGCCAGCATCGAGCGCATTGCGGAGATCACCGAGGGCAAATTCTGGTTCCAGCTCTACCACCCGGCCGATCCGGCCCTGCGCGACGATCTGCTGCGTCGGGCCGAAGCGGCCGGCTGCGAGGTCTTGTGCGTGTTGTGCGACGTGCCCAGTTTCGGGTACCGGCCGCGGGATATCCGCAACGGCCTGGCCATGCCGCCCCGCATGACCCTGGCCAACATCCTTCAGATACTGGGCAAACCCAGCTGGGCCATCCGCACCCTCCTGCACGGTCAGCCGGAATTTGCCAACATGAAGCCCTACATGCCCAAAAGCATGGATATGAAGCAATTGGGCCAGTTCATGAACCAGACCTTTTCCGGAAGGGTGAACGAAGAACGCATTGCTCCCATCCGCGACCGCTGGAAAGGCAAACTCGTGCTCAAGGGAGTGGCCAGCGAAGAAGACACCGACATGGCCATCCGTCTGGGCTTCGACGGCGTCATCGTTTCCAACCACGGCGGCCGACAACTGGATGCCGGGCAATCGTCCATCCGCGCCCTGGGCCCCATCGTACAGCGCTACAAAGGCAAAACCCGCATCATGCTCGATTCCGGTGTGCGCTCCGGCCCCGACGTAGCCCGCGCCCTGGCCAGCGGCGCCGATTTTGCCTTCCTGGGCCGCTCCTTCATGTACAGCGTAGCCGCCCTGGGCGAAGAAGGCGGCCACCACATGGCCTCCATCCTGAAAATCCAGCTCAAGCAGGTGATGGAGCAGGTGTGTTGTGGGAATGTGGGGGATTTGGGGAGGTTTTTGGCCCCTTAGCCCCCCGGAAACGCCGAAAAATTCACATCCCCAATCTTCAACCCGGTAAACTCAAAATAACCGGGTAGCGGATCAGCGGTGTGTGGCACCACGATTTTTTCCGGGAAGGGCGGGTTAAAAGGGTCCTGCGGATTGGGGAAAACATAATTCTTTGGCAGGAAACGCCAGGATTTTCCATTGGGAAGCTCGGATGTAACACCCAGGATCAGTCTGCGCAACACAATGATGTCGAAAGTGGTCACCTTGCCGTCCTGATTGGCGTCGGCGGCAATGATTTGGTAGGGCGAATCCAGCGTTTCCAGGCCCAGTATGTGTTTGGAGATGAGGGTGAGATCAAAAGTGGTGACGCCGTTAAGCGGCTGCTCGTTTTTTCGGGGAACGATAGCGGTTTCATATCCGGGCGTTGGAGAAATGACCCCAAACTCACTGTAATAGCCCACGTTAATGCTGGAACAGCAGCTTGGCGTCCCGACAAAAACCTCCCGTTCAAAGCTTTCGGCCAGGCAGTTTTCGCCGGCTATTTGGGCAAACACACTGTCAATGCCGGCATCCAGAGGGGTTTGATATAGGATGGTCACTCCGGGATCGCAGCTGCCCATATTGTCCACCACAAAAACGGTGGTCTGGCACTGACTCAGATTGCCCGCAGCATCTTTTGCCCACAATTCCACTCTTTGCAGGCCAATATCAGCCGGTTGAAAATCGAGCCGGTCCTTCACTGGGAATCCGCTGCCGGTACATATTCTCCGAATACCCAATTGTACCGGCATGGATGCATCCGAAACGGAATCTATCAGGTCAACGGCAAAAAGCGTTACCAGACAAGTGGGCGAAATGGTGACGGGAAGCTGGGTTTTACAGGTAAGGTAAGGCGGAATGGTATCCGGTGTTTGGCTGCCCGCTTTTATGCCAAACAGCAGCAAAATCAGGATATGGAAACAATTATTCATTTTTGTTTTTGAATGATACCTTCAGATGTATGGTCTGCCAGATACAGCATAGGACAGGGAATTAGTGGTTGCACAGAACGCTAAATTTTTACTATCCTTTTGGCTCCTCTAACCACTCCGTTTTCTCTTAAAATTATTTGATAGATACCTTTTAGTAAAGGTTCCATCGAAATATTTAAGATTGACGAATACCCGTTTACAGGGATTTTTTGTATAAATTGACCTGAGATATTCCACAGCTCAAGAACGCTATTGTCTTTTAAGTTGAAAATGGAAAGGTCGATTATAAGTTCAGTTGAGACCGGGTTTGGGTATAGGCTCAATGAAATTACCCTTTCGGTTGTTGAAATAAAATCGTCTAAGGCAAATTTACATAAAAGTTGTGTTTGGGTAGAGGGTGTTGATTCAGAATAGCTTATACCTGTCACATAAAGGTTATTATTTGAGTCGGTAGTAGCGTCAATCGGAATGTTCTTATTTCCAATTAAATTTGAGACGAATCCATTAATAAAGCCTTCTTTGTCATAATAACCCAAGATGAATTCATAATCATCAAATTCATCCGAAGATGAAATGTTGCCTATAAACAACATCTTTTCATTTGGCATTTTAATAATTTTGCCAAATCCGCAATTTTTATTACCATTTAAGGTGAAATTATGTTCCCATTCTTTTTGGCCAGCAGCATTTAACATGGTTTCTACTGAAAATTGGCCTGTCGAGTCCTTGAAAATTCCAGTTGTATAAATTTCTGATGGACTATTGGATTCAATATGAAGTGTTCGAGCATTTACAACAAAGGGAGTTTGAGGGAGGGTATTAACTTTATGATAAGTCCACTGAAGCATTCCATCCATTGAATATTTCGATATCTTCAACATGCGATCAGCTCCAATGTATAAATTGCCATGGGAATCTACATGGGAGGGAAAGTGATTTGAATAAGGATTATCGAAATTGGACTCACTTGAAGTAATACTAATAGTATTTCCGCTATCGTCCAATTGCCAACAGAAGTATTTATGTCCTGTATTAGTGCTAAAATTTCTACCCCAGAATACCCAGTTATTTCCTACCTGCCTGGCATTCAGGCCACCAATACCCAGTGAGTCATTGATATAATTTCGGCTCCAAATGACGTTGCCTTGTGGCGAAAGCTTGGTCACTATCAGAGCACTTTTTTGAGCTGGAATATCACCATATTGGCCAAATACCATCAGGTTTTGATTTTCGTCCAACAATAATTTGGTTACATAGCTGGAGCCAACTGCCGGCCCTTCATGTTGATACTGCCAAATGGAATCTCCATTGGCTCCGTACTTCAACACTATAAACCCTGGCAACTGCCCCTGTGTATTGTTTAGTGATGTGTTACCTGCCACATACACAGAGCCGGAAAGGTCCAGCAAAGAAGAAACTAAAATATCGTTAGCTATTTTATCAAACTTGCGTTGCCAAAGCAATTGTCCATCGGGATCATACCTGGAAGTCAATATAGCACTCAATGATCCAGGGTGAGAATCTTCTGTACAAACGACGATATTATGAGCGGAATCAACCATAACAAATGGCGCACCGTACAACGAACTGCCTTCGATAACCTCCTGCCTCACCCATAATGGATCAATATTTTGTGAAATGGAAACTGAAATGCTTAGAATGAACAGGGAGAATATGAGCGTGGTTTTCATAATCTACATTCGAGTTAATGGAGCATCCTTTTGCCAATGGGCAATAGGATGCTCCAAGATTAAATTATTTTTTGAACACTTTTT
>JADZFI010000425.1 GCA_020850025.1 Saprospiraceae bacterium | reverse complement strand
GAGAAGCGGCGCCGAAAAACAAAATTGAGGATCTGGAGCTCGGTATTCTGGCAGCCGAAGCCAAGGAAAAAGGCCTGAAAAAACAAATTGCCAACACCAGTATCAAAGCGCCCATGACCGGCACGCTGGGAATGCGCTTCATTGAACGCGGCAGCGTAATCGGACCGGGCATTCAGGTAGCACAAATGACCAATCTGGAAAAACTTTTCCTGATGGTGAAAGTAACCGAACGCGATGTGCTCAATGTGAAAAAAGGACAAAAAGTGAGCGTCCGGGCCGATGTTTTCCCCGATGTGGTGATTACCGGAAAAGTGACCAATATCGGGCTGAGAGCCGATAATGCCTTTACCTACGATGTGGAAATCGAGGTGGTCAATCCAAAAGGCAATCCGCTTCGCGGGGGTATGCACGCCAAGGCCGAGTTTACGTTCGACGCCAACCGGAAAGGATATACCCTGCCCAGAAAAGTGATTGCGGGAAGCCTTCAGGACCCCAAGATCTATATCGTTCAGGGCGATACCCTTGCCGTATCGCGCGCAATATCCCTGGGCGGAGTGTACGGCGATAAAATTGAAGTTACCTCCGGCGTTCAACCCGGCGAAAAGGTGGTGCTGACCGGTCAGTTAAACCTCGTGGACGGCGCCCGTGTTAGTGTGGTGAAATAACCCAGGGTGGTCGGCAGAAGCGTGTCGTTGATCGTTAAATAATCTACAAACCGCAGAATTCAGCATTACGCTCTTTCTATGCCTGCACCCGGTTTTGTATCTTTGTCCCCCTTATGGCTGATGTGATTCAATTATTGCCCGATAGTGTTGCGAACCAGATTGCTGCAGGCGAGGTTGTGCAGCGACCTGCCTCGGTAGTGAAAGAATTGTTGGAAAATGCGGTGGATGCCGGCGCCGATAAAATACAGCTCATCGTCAGAGATGCCGGGAAAACCCTCATTCAAGTCATAGACAACGGCTGCGGGATGTCGGAAACCGATGCCAGAATGAGTTTCGAACGCCATGCCACTTCCAAAATCCGGGAAGCAAAAGACCTTTTCGCGCTTCAAACCTTCGGTTTCCGGGGCGAGGCGCTAGCCTCCATAGCGGCTGTAGCTCAGGTAGAGATGCGCACCCGTCGCGCCACCGACGAACTTGGCGTTCGGCTGCTGGTGGAAGATTCCTATGTGAAAATTCAGGAAGCTTGCCAAGCCCCGCAAGGCACCAGTATTGCAGTTAAGAACCTGTTCTATACCGTACCCGCCCGAAAAAGTTTCCTCAAAGCCGACCCCGTAGAGACCCGGCATATTATCGACGAGTTTCAGCGGGTAGCGATGGCCAATCCGGATGTCTTTTTCTCCATGCACCACAACGACTCCGAGATCTTTCATTTGCCGGTGGGAAACCTACGGCAGCGGGTAGTGAAAATCTTCGGAGAAGCCGTAAATAAAAAACTGGTACCCACAGAACAGGAGACCGACATACTGCGCATTTCCGGTTTTGTTGGCAAACCGGATTATGTTAAAAAAACGAGGGGAGAACAGCTTTTCTTTGTCAACAAACGCTTTATCCGCAGTAATTACCTGCACCATGCGGTGATGAGCGCTTATGAAGACCTGCTCCCTGCCGATACCTATCCGCTCTACGTGCTTTTCCTGGACATTGACCCGGCCAGCGTGGACATCAATGTGCATCCTACCAAGCAGGAAATAAAGTTCGACGACGAGCGCCTGGTGTACAATTTTCTGAAAGTAGCCGTTCGACATGCGCTCGGCAGCCATAATGTAACCCCTACCCTGGATTTCGAGCAAGAGCCGGCATTTCAACAACGCCTGACCCCTGCGCCTATGCTCAGGCCCGAACGCGAATCCCAATCAGTGGGTTCATACCGGAGTTCCGGAGGCAGTGGGGCGGACGATTCTTCTTCACGCCATATATCCAACCTGGAACACTGGGAAAAACTCTACAAAGGTCTGGACCTGTTTGAAAAGGGTTCCGGAGCTGATCCATTGTCGCCACCTTCGTCCGAACCGGTATTTCCTGATGCCTTTATTTCAGGTGCGCAAGCCGGAGTGGAAATACTCGAAATGGACGATGCCGCTGAAACCTTTTCCAAAGGACAACGCGATCCCTATCAGATTCACGGGCAATACATCATCAGCCATATCAAATCCGGATTTCTGCTCATCGACCAGCAGGCCGCCAGTGAGCGGGTGTTGTACGAACGGTATCTTGCTGCACTTGGAAACCAGCCTATTTCTACACAAAAGGCACTGTTTCCCAAAACCATTGAGCTCTCTGCAGCAGACGCTACCCTGTTGAATGATATTCTGGAGGAAGTCAACTGCCTCGGATTCGAGATCACGGCATTCGGTGGCAACACTTTTGCCATACATGGATCGCCGGCGGAGCTTCGGCCCGGTATATCCGAGGAAACCCTCTTGCAAAAAGTCCTGGAGCAATACAAGGGCAACCTGGAACTTCAGCTGGGCGCCCGCGACAATCTGGCGCGCTCCATGGCCCGAAATGCCGCGCTGCGGAAAGGACAACCCCTTGGTGTTGCCGAAATGCAGGATCTGATTGACAGGCTTTTTGCCTGCTCCGTGCCGTTTCAGAGCCCGTCTGGTCGCAAGTGCTTTAGTCAATATGATCTGGAAACGCTCCAGAAACAGTTTTCATAACCATGTCAAATTCCTTTTTTAATCTTCCCTTCAGAGGTGTTTCCGGGCAGTTGATCATGATCAACATAGTGGTGTTTCTGGGTTCTTACCTGCTGCTGGGGCAAGATGTGTTTAATTACGAAACATACGACTACGAAGTAATGGGCCGAATGTACCTGGCCTCATTTCTTCCCGGATCGCCGCACTTTGAGCCGTTCCAGATTGCTACCCATATGTTTATGCACGGCGGTTTTATGCACCTGCTTTTCAACATGCTTGGCATTTACTGGTTTGGCTCAATGGTAGAAATGGTTTGGGGGCCACAGCGTTTTTTGTTCTATTATCTGTCCTGTGGAATAGGCGCCTGGGCCATCCATATGGGCGTTCAATACTGGGAGCTTCAGCAAATGGGCATTGACCCATCCACCTGGAACGGCGCTATGCTGGGTGCTTCCGGCGCTGTTTTCGGTATTATGGTGGCGTTCGCAATTAATTTCCCCAATCTGGAAATCCGGATGTTGTTCCCCCCAATCGCCCTGAAAGCCAAATACTTTGTCCCCATCATGGCCGTGGCAGAGTTGTTTTTCGGAATCGGAGGCATTTCCACCGGAAGTGCACACTTCGCCCACCTCGGCGGCGCTATTACCGGTATTATTCTGATCCTCTACTGGAAAGCATTCAAATAACCACATTAATCACATTCCCCACATTCCCCACATTCCCTCATTAACCACATTCCCACCTTACAACCATGTCGCTTTTTAAATCCATCTGGGATGATCTGCAATATTCCCTCCGGGCCGGGAACATGGTGACCAGGCTCGTGGTGGTCAATTTCGCTGTTTTTATTGTCATTAAACTGATCTACCTGGTCATGAGCCTGCTGACGATGGGTGAGGCCTCCGGTTTGTACGACAACATGTTGGGCTATTTGTGGCTGTATGCCGATCTGAGTTCTTTGGCCTGGCATTTCTGGGGTATTATCACCCACATGTTCCTGCACGACAGCTTCTGGCACCTGGTGAACAACATGATGGTGCTGTATATTTTCGGCAGGATTGTGAGCGATTTGATTGGCGAGCGCCGGATACTGCCGCTGTATCTGCTTGGCGGACTTGCAGGTGCGTTGGTGTATGTAGTGACGGCCCAGTTTTTTCTCGACATTGGTTCTTATGCGCTGGGGGCCTCTGCTGCGGTGATGGCACTCGGAGGAGCAGCGCTTATTCTGGCGCCCGATTACAGGGTGCACCTGCTATTATTGGGCGCCGTAAAGGTCAAATATATTGTGCTGATACTGGTTTTGCTGGACCTGGTAGCCATTGCTGGCGCCTATCCGGCCGGCGGTCATGCGGCGCATATTGCCGGCTTTGCCATGGGCTGTCTTTTTGTGTTCCAGCTGCGCGATGGACGGGATTGGTCGGTGCCGGTTAATCAGGTCTTTCAGTGGTTGGGCAGTTTGTTTTCCGCCAGGCCCAAATCGAAATTCCAACGCCCCAAAAATGCGCCTCCCATGCGCGCCACCTTTAAGCAATCCAAAAACACCGGTCGTTCTGATGAAGAACTGTCTTTCCAGGAAAAACTCGATGCAATCCTGGACAAGATCAAAGCCCAGGGATACGAAAGCCTTTCCCAGGAGGAAAAAGACTTTCTGTACGAAGCCAGCCAAAAGTAGTCCAGCCCTTATTGCTTTTTTGTTTTCGGATCAGCGTCTGTGGGCTCTGGTTCGAATCCCCACAAGCGGGCGATATTTTTGTAGATATCTGTATTATCCATAACGCCGCCGAAACGTTCGGCGCCCGGGCCATAGGCAAATACCGGCACCATGGATGCCGTATGCTGACCACTGTTAAACTCGAGATCCAACACCTCAAATCCCTCTCCCTGTTCCAGTACCATCCCCCCGGTTTCGTGATCGGCCGTTACAATAACGAGTGTCTGGCCATCCGCTTCCGCAAACCTGAGTATCTCCCCTATCGCCCGGTCGAAATCCAGCATTTCCGCCACAGCCCTGGGGCCATCGTTGGCATGACAGGCCCAATCAATCTGTGAGCCTTCCAGCATGAGAAAAAAGCCTTTGTCGGAGCGTTTTGAAAGGTAATTGGTGGCCATATTGGCGGCCAGGGGCAAATAATCCCTGCCGGCTTTGGCGGAATCAGGTTCACCCATGGCTGAAAACCAGGCAAAGGGCTTTGCCGGATCCGGCTGTGTCCTGGTTAACGGCATTGACTGAAAATCGGATACATCATATCCTTTCCGTCGAAGCTCCTCATACAGGTTGCGCTGGTCCTTTTTTCTTTGGGTAAAATACCTCAAACCTCCACCTACCAAAAAATCCAGCTCGGTATCCATAAAGAAAAGAGCAATGTCTTCCATTTCCCCCCGGTTGCCAACATGGGCAATAAAAGAGGCAGGGGTAGCATGTGTTACGCTGGAGGTAGCCACCAGTCCGGTAGCAAGGCCGCTCTTTTCTGCCTGTTCCAGAATGGTAGGGCAAGGTTTCCGGTCGCGGGTCATGCCTATCGCGCCGTTATACGTTTTACAACCACAGGAAAAGGCTGTTGCTCCGGCAGCGGAGTCGGTGATCAGGTGACTCGCCGACTGGGTTTTCATCAATCCGGTAACGGGGAAACGCTCCAGATTCAACTTTTTGTTGTTGGCATACAAACCGGCCGTAACCTGGGTCAGGCCCATACCGTCGCCAATAAGCAGGATGATGTTTTTGGGTTTGGGTGCAGGCATAGCCGAAGCACCTCCCATCAGGATTGCGCAAAGCGCCAGGAGATATTTGATCATGGTTTAAACGTCGGAGAAAGCCAATAAATCGCCGCAAATCCTAACACACTCGGTATCTTTTACCGGGCAAAGTTCGGATAATCCCTTTGAATTCCAGATCAAGAATACTGGATGCCAAAATTCCCGGTTGTAATCCGGATTGAACGGTGAGTTGATCTATGGGAATTTCAGGTTGTGCCCGAATAATGTTCACCAGGATTTCTTCTGTAGGGCTAAGCTCCTGAAACAACTTTCCCTGCCGGCCGCTCTCTTTTCCGGCCTGGTCCCATCCCATGTGGCAGGCAATATCTGCCGCCGATTCCGTCAGTTTTGCCCGCTCATTTTTGATCAGATAGTTGCATCCAATACTTTTACTATCACCGGGTCTGCCCGGCACAGCAAACACCTCCCGGCCCTGACGTTCTGCAAATTGCACCGTTATCATAGACCCTCCACTGGCCGCCGTTTCTACCACCAGTACCAGATCAGACATACCGGAAATGATCCGGTTGCGCATAGGGAAATGCTCCCGATCCGGCTTGGCATCGTGCGGATACTCGCTCAGCAATCCGCCGTTCTCCACCATCCGGAGCGCTATGCTTTTGTGCTGAGCAGGGTAGATACTGCCCAATCCATGTCCCAATACCCCTATATTCGGAATCCCCACGCCTGTTGCCTTCCGGTGTGCGGTAATATCTACCCCAAAAGCCAGTCCACTGACGATTAACACATCAAAAGGCAGAAAGCCCTCAACAAAGGCTTCGCAGATATCTTTGCCATGGTCGGTTGGCTGGCGGGTACCAATTATGGCCACGATTCTTTCTTTGTCCAGCAGCGCCGGGTTGCTGCCCTTGAAAAACAACAGGGAGGGGCTGTCCGGACTCTGTTTCAAGCGGGCCGGATATCCCGGGTCGGTATAAAACAGTGCTTCTATGCCATACTGTTCCATATACCGGAGTTCCTGTTCTGCACGGCGCAATGCGTCAGAGGGATCTGTAATGGATTGGATGATGACAGGGCCAATTCCCGGAATACGACCAAGTTCTTTTCCGGAGGCACGGAATACGGCTTCAGGACTTCCGCAATAACTGACCAGCGTTTTGGCCGTCATGGCGCCGATCTGAGGGAGGAGTGTAAGAGCGATTTGATGGAGGAGGGACATTTGGTTTAGGGTACCGGCGGGTGAACCGACGATGTTTGATGGGTTTGATGGGTTTGATGGGTTTGATGGGTTTGATTAGTAACACTAAATTAGGAGCTTGAAAGTTTATTTCCAAAAAAAAATGGCGCATCTGGAGGAGAAAGTGAACGCTAATGGCCGTTTTAAGTACAATACACTTGCGATTTATGCATTTGGGTGCAGCTTAACAAATTGAAAAGATTTGTGATTGTACGATTTTTCAGTCCTTTACGTTTTGAGTACCAACACGCCGTTCGCGTTTTTTGTACCTGCTATTTTAATTCATGAAAAAATCGTCCTTGTTCGCAGCAGTGCTGTGCTTACACCTGCTGCCTGCTTCTCCATCCTTCGGTCAGGTAGATGATGTTACCCCCAAAGCAGGCATAGAAGAGATGCCAGACATTGAGGCTTTCTCTCCCAAGCCCGTTGACACCAGTACCGTTCCAACGGTTATTACTTTTTGATCGTGCAACAAGTTGAACATGCCTCAAACCATGTGGCAGTATGTCAATGCCAACAATCCGCAACTCTGGATCTGGCTGGGCGATATTATTTACGCAGACACCTCGGATATGAAAGCCCTGGCAGCGCATTATAAAAAGCTGAAAACCCTGCCGGAATACAAGAAATTGCGTTCAAAAGCTCAAATCATTGGCGTGTACGACGATCACGACTACGGGATCAATGATGGCTGCAAGGATTACACCATGAAAAAAGGAGCCAAGAAATGCCTGATGGACTTTCTGGATGTTCCTATGAATAGTCCGCTCCGACGCAGAGAGGGCGCTTACAGCAGCTATACTTTTGGGAAAGGTCCACAAAAAATTAAGGTAATCGTCCTGGACACCCGCTATTTCCGCGATCCGCTGGTTAAAGATCCTTCCAAACAGCGCCGTTACATCCCCAATATGGAGGGAGACATGCTCGGCGATGCCCAATGGAAATGGCTGGAACAGGAATTGCGCAACAGCACCGCCAACCTCAATATCCTTTGCTCCAGCGTACAAGTAATCGCCGACGATCACGGACATGAGAAATGGGGCAACTTCCCCAACCAGCGCAAAAAATTGTTGTCGCTCATCTCCAACACCAAACCCAAAAACTTACTCATCCTGTCCGGCGATCGCCACCAGGCAGAGGTCTCCAAATTGCAACTCGACGGGTTGCCCTACCCACTGTACGATTTCACCTCCAGCGGCCTGACCCACCTGCGCAGTGGCACAGAAGAGGGTAACCGTTACCGCGTTGGCGACCTGATCCTCAAGAAAAATTTCGGAATGCTCAAAATTACCTGGGATGGCGACAAACCCATCGTGGCCCTTCAGGTAAGAGGCAATCTGAATGAAATGTACCAGGAGGTGGTAGTAAAGTATTAGTGTCTGAGTGTTTGAGTGCCTGAGTGTTCGAGTGTTCGAGTTGGCGTTGCGCCTGGTATGGATTAGCAGCTTGGGCAATGGAGGGGCTATTGCCATAATTGTGCTAATTTTGCCCTTGCAAAGTTTCAGTTTCCTCATGTAAACCTGCAATGTCAGGCCCAGCGCCAACTCGAACACCCGCACACTCGAAAACTCAAATACTCAAACACATGCGTCTGCAAACCACCCCGCACATTCTCATGGTCCGCCCGGCCAATTTTGCGTTCAATGAAGAAACGGCCGCCAACAATGCTTTTCAAAGCAGAGATGGTAAACTGACGCCTGCTGAAATGCGGGAACGCGCCATGAAGGAATTCGACGGGTTTGTAGCGCAACTCAGGGCAGCAGGGGTGGATGTAATTGTTGCACATGATGCTGCGGTTCCGGTAAAACCGGATGCCGTTTTTCCCAATAACTGGGTAACCTTCCACCAGGAAGGATTTATGGTAACCTACCCCATGTTTGCCCCTACCCGCCGGCTGGAGCGCAGCGATGCTGTGATTGACACTGTCCTGGAGCAGGGTTATCATTCCGAAAAGCGCATTTGCCTTGAAACTTCAGAGGATAAAAACATCTTCCTGGAAGGCACTGGCAGCATCATTTTTGATCATCAACACCGCCTTGCATACGCCTGCCTGAGCCCGCGCACAGACGCGGAACTGCTGGAAGAACTTTGCCGGCAAATTGGCTACCAAAAGGTGGTGTTCCATTCCGTGGATGCCAACGGACAGGAAGTGTACCATACCAATGTGATGATGGCACTGGGCGAAACCTTTGTGGTGATCTGCCTGGACTCCGTACGCGATGCCGCAGAACGCCGCATGCTGGAAGATACATTCCGCGAAACCGACAAGGAAATAGTAGATATTACCCTGGATCAGATGAACGCCTTTGCCGGAAACATGCTCCAGGTGCGCAATACCTCCGGACAAACCATCCTGGTGATGTCCAGCACGGCCTACTACGCACTTACCCCAGCACAAATACAAACCCTGGAGAAGCACACGCAACTACTGCATGCCCCCATCCCAACCATCGAAACCTATGGAGGCGGCTCGGCAAGGTGTATGATGGCGGAGGTCTTCCTTCCAAAGACAAGGCACGAGGGGTGACACGAGGACACTAAGGCGCGAAGACGCTAAGGCACGAAGGGGATATTTGGCTGCGCCAAATATCCCCTTATTCTCTGTTTGCCCTAGCAAACAAAGAAAGGGCGGCCGAAGGTCAGCCCTTTGAGTCTTTGTGTCTTAGTGACTTTGTGTCTTCGCGTCTTTGTGCCTTTGTGTCACCTCGAGCCTTCCCCTCACCATTTGCCTTTCTTTCCGCCTTTCTTAGGCTTGCGGTCCCATTTTTCAAACACACGCTCGTCGCGGTCGCGGCGATGGGTGCGGTCGCGTTGGGAGGCTTCATCCACGCGAATAGGCCGACCATTAAGGGTGAATTCCGGCAATCCCTGGCGTACAACGCCCACGTAGGCCGCATCCAGATCGAAGTGCAGGTGGGTACGGCTGAGGTCAATCTGCCCGATGGCTTTGCTGGGTACCCCGAAGGAACGATCCAGCAGCTTCAGGAAATCTTTTTTGGTTACGCCGTCCATTTCACCTACGCTGACAAACAAACGAACCGTAGAACCGCTCGGCGCAGCGCCGAAGGTAGGTTTGGCAGCGCGTTTGTCGCCCCGTGGGTAAATGTTGATATCCGGAGCATTGCGGTAGTACGACAGGAAGCGGTTGAACTCCACACTGGCAAAACGCTTGATCAGCTCCTCTTTGCTCAGATCTTTGAGTTCTTCCTGAATGCGTTCCATGTAAGGCTCAATGTCCGCATGGTGCACCTCCTGCTCATGAATGCCTTTGATGATATTGAAGAGTTGCGCTTCGCAAACTTCCATGCCCGTAGGCAGCATTTTTTTGACAAACGGCGCCTTGGTCTTGCGCTCGATCATACGAATTTTCTCCTCGTACTTGGGCGTTACAATGCTGATACTCACACCGGTGCGACCAGCGCGACCCGTTCTGCCAGAGCGGTGCGTGTACACCTCAATTTCATCAGGCAAACCATAGTTGATGACGTGACTGATATTGCTCACGTCGAGGCCACGAGCGGCCACGTCAGTGGCGATCAGCAATTGCAGGTTGTTCTCGCGGAAGCGCTGCATTACGCGGTCACGGTCATCCTGCGCCAGATCGCCGTGCAGGGCATCTGAGTTATAGCCGTCGCGAATCATTTGCTCGGCCACCTCCTTGGTTTCGTTCTTGGTACGACAGAAAATGATGGAGTATATACCGGGCAGGGCATCTACCACGCGTTTCAGGGCGTTGTACCGGTCGTCAGCGCGACACACATAGTAGACGTGTTCGATGTTCTCGTTGGTTTGCGTTTTGCCGCTTACGGTCAACTCCTTCGGGTTGTCCATGTAATCGGCCGCAATGGCGCGCACTTCGCGTGGCATGGTGGCGGAGAACAGCCAGATGGATTCGCGGTCTTCTGCTTCAGAGAGGATGAAATCAATGGCTTCTTTGAATCCCATATTCAGCATTTCATCCGCTTCGTCAAGTACTACCCGACGAACGCTTTCCAGTTTGATGGCTTTACGGGTAATGAGGTCCATCAAACGGCCCGGGGTGGCCACCACGATCTGGGCGCCGCCTTTAATCTGACGTATCTGGGTTTCGATGCTGGCGCCGCCGTAAACGGCCACCACTTTGTACTGGTGGGCAAATTCAGAGTATTTCTCCAGATCGCTGGCCACCTGCACGCAGAGTTCGCGAGTGGGGCACATGATGAGCGCCTGAATACTGCGCTCCTTGGGATCAATACGTTGAAGAAGAGGAAGTCCGAAAGCTGCTGTTTTGCCGGTTCCGGTTTGTGCAAGTGCAATGAGGTCGTGGTCGCCTTCCAGGGCTACCGGGATGACCATTTCCTGCACAGGGGTTGGGGTTTCAAACCCCATAGAGGTAATACCCTTGAGGAGGTCTTCGGCTATGCCGAGATCTTTAAATGCTGACATGTTAGCGGTACGTTAGTGCGTGGGACCCGTTCACGTTGATCGCTTTTCCCTTGCATAACGAAAGCTAACGTCAACACTGCCCAAGCATGAAATAATGAATGAATTCCGGATCAAACCCGTACAAGCGCAACGCCTATCACAACAGTCCATAACCCGGAGCGCCGCAAAGGTACAAATTTTCTTTTGGTATTTTTTAAAAATGTATATTTTGTTTTGCAATTAATAACAAAACAAGTTGTCAACCTAATGAAAATTTCGTCCTGCCCAGCTGCGAAGCAGCGCCCCACCCGACTGCGAAGCAGTCAAACATAAATAACAAGAGCCGCAAAAACCGAATCCCGGCCCTGCGACTCTTGAAAAAAGAAAGCAAGGTACGGGATTTTGGGAAATGCTTCAAATGACCTTTAATACCCCACCACCACCGCCAGTTTCCCGTCTTTACTGGTTGCCAGGCGGGTGATCTTACGCACTCCGTATTTACTCAGGTCGGCTGTTTCTTTCCAGTCGGTATCGCGGGCTGATTTGTACTGAAATAACCTGGGACCATTACCGGCCATAAGGGTTCCATCCGGGAGCAGGGCAAAATCCTCTGTTCCGGAGGGCATCTTGACCACAATTTCCTGTGTGTTGGTTTTGGGGTCCCAGGTTTTGAGAAACCAGGTCTGCTCAGTTGGCTTTTGCACAAAAAGCAGTTTACCATCCGGTCTTTTTACCAAACACCGGCCGATATTGGAAGCAATTCTCTGCATTTTCTGTCCCTTAAGGCCGACAGCCTGAAGGGTATGCGGCTGCCCGTCTTCTCCAACAATGAAAAGAGCGAGAAGCGTATCCCGCAGCCAGCAATGGTAACCTACATTATAGACATCAGGTAGCTCCACCCGGCCATTGTCGGAACGATCTACCGGAAAGGACCACAGGCGTTGATTGCGGTCTTCTTCCACGCGTATCACTGAGAAGCGTTTGCCCCCGGGCATCAGAGTGGGCGAATATTCTGCTGTTTTCGGGGTGGCTGTTACACGTGTGTGGGTTTTTAACAGCAAATCCAGCGCCATGATATCCGTCTGCGTGGTATCGGCGGCAAACTGAACGGTAAGCCATAGCTCGTTGTTGCCGAAAAAGGCTGGCTGGTTATTGTATCCTCCGCGATTAAAAGCACTCAAAAACCTGGGCGCATCCGGGCGCCAAAGGCTGTCGGCGCCTTTGTTCAGGGAAAACAAAAGTAAATCAGCCTTGCCTGCATTTTGGGCAAAAAGCGTGGCCGGTAACAAGCAAAAAAGCAGTAATCGGAGCATGGTATATATGTTTGGAGGTTATCATATAACCTGTCATTGCAACGCCAGTCCGCCCTTATCCGCCAGCTTCCATTTCCCTGCCAGCGTTTTTTCATAACTGTTGCGCATCAGGTAATCGTAGAATTCGGGTCTGGGAATGCCCCGTGCTCCCAGGCTTACCAGATGCGGGGTCTCCACCTGACAATCCACCAGCCACTAGCCGGATTGTTCGAGCGCCTTTACAAGGGTAATGAAT
>JADZFI010000424.1 GCA_020850025.1 Saprospiraceae bacterium | reverse complement strand
TTTCCAAAAACCTTGCAGGTCTGAAACCAAAACGTCCGGCAGTGCGAATGTGACAGCTATGACACGCTTTCCTCCAAAAGGTTGAATCCGGGGCTGAAAAATGGTGGGAATTGTCGGGAGCGAGCGAAACGGGGGGCGCAATACCGAGAGATGACCAGGATATTTCCCAAAAAAACTCCCCAAATCCCGGCGCTTGTTGCCACATTTGCGCAAACAAGTTTTTGCACATGCGATTTTTTGCCCTCCTGCTCCTGTTGCTGCCGGTTTTCCCGGCATACGCCCAGGAAATACTCCCGCTCACGGATATGTCGGCCTGGATTCAAAACGGCGGCTCCAACTGGCAAATTGCCGGAGATGCCATTGCCTCCCTGACCAAAGATGACCACATGACGGCCGCCAAAGGCGCCGGCGTGCTGGTCAATTTACCCTCTAAAAAGAGTCGCGCTAACCTGCTGTCCGTTCGCGAATATGGCGACGTGGATGTGTCGTTCGATTTTATGATGGCCAGGCACTCCAACTCCGGTTTTTACCTGCAGGGGCGTTACGAGGTACAATTACTCGACAGCTGGGGCGTGCAGCATCCCGGGTTTGGCGATTGCGGCGGCATTTACGCCCGCAGACGCTGGAATCCGAAAGAGGAGCTGTTCGACGGGGTAGCGCCGCGCGTGAATGCCTGTCTGGCGCCCGGCCTGTGGCAACACCTGGAAATTGAGTTCCAGGCCCCGCGTTTCGACGCCAATGGAAAAAAAACATCCAATGCCCGGCTGCTGAAAGTGGTGCTGAACGGTACCGTCATCCATGAAAATCTGGAGCTCACCGGCCCTACCGGCGGCCCTATATCCGAACAGGAGGCCGCCACCGGCCCTTTCATGATCCAGGGCGATCACGGCCCGGTGGCCTTCCGCAATTGCCGCATCACCGATCGCCGTGGCACGCCCGTTGCGGTCAGCAAACCTTTTTCTTACCGGGTCATTAACGGCGCCTTTCGCAGTCCGGACGGGTTTGCCGGCAAAAAGGCCGACCTGGAGGGCGTCACCGACCTGCTGAGCTGGGAGGTAGCTAAGCGCGACAATGAATATGCCATTGTGTTCAACGGCGAAATAACCGTGAAAGAGCCCGGGCAACACCGCATTACCCTGCACAACAGCGGTCGGTCTTCCCTCCAGCTCAACGGCAAGGAGGTGCTGGCCGATGAGTGGTCGTCCTGGAACCGTCCACGCAGTCTGACGCTCGATCTGCCCGCAGGCAATAACAGCCTCACGCTGACGGTGTATAAAATGGATACCTGGCTCAAACCCTACCTGGCATTCTGGGTGGAAGGTCCCAAGGCCAGAGCGGTGGGATTGCACAGCAAAAGCGCTACCCTGGCACTCACCCCACCCGATCCTATTTACCTCGACGCGCCTGAGCCTAAGGTATTCCGCTCGTTCATGGACATCACGCCCTTTGGCGGAGAGAAAAAACGCGTCGTACACGCCGCGCAGGTGGGCGACCCCGGTCGCTTGCACTACACCTATGATCTGGATAACGGCGCTGTACCACAGATCTGGAAAGGCGATTTTCTGGATGTTTCGCCCATGTGGGACGACCGTGGCGATGGTTCCTCACGTCCGCGCGGAGCGGTGCTGCACCTGAAGGATGTCGCCCCGCTGGTACCGGAAACGGAGCTGTGGAATACCCAGGCCTCCGGAAATGCTCCGGCAGAAGGTTTCCGTCCGCAGGGATACGATCTGGACGAACAGGGGTTGCCGGTATTCCGCTATACCCTGAATGGCATGGAAGTAGAAGACCGTTTGCGGGTGAAGGAGGGGAAATACCTGAACCGAACGCTGGATTGCCGCAATGTTCAGGCGGGATATGTATGCCGGCTCGCCCTGGGCGCCAGCATTGAACAAGTGGACAAAAACATCTGGGCAGTAGACGGCAAACGCTATTTCATTCAGGTGCCGGCGGGGGTTAAACCCGTTTTGAAACAATCCAAAGGCATGGCTGCACTGTATGTTCCGCTGGGCAGCAGGGTGGAATATGCGATTATGTGGTGAATCAGGCGGGAAACGCTATTTTTTGAACTTGATCCAATTGCATTAAAAAGTATGAAAAACATACGCTTGACGCTTCTTACCCTCTTAGGCTTTTGGTCTGCCTCTGCGCTTTTTGCTCAGGACAGTTTGCCTGCCGTTCCTACGGAAGACGATTATTACCGCATTATCAAGATACCCGTGCCGGAGGGGGTGGTACTGGAAGTGGGCGGCATTTGCAGCCTGCCCAACGGCCATATTGCCGCCAGCACGCGGCGCGGGGATGTATGGATCATTGAAAATCCTGCTTCCGGCAAGCCCAACTACCGGCGTTTTGCTACCGGTTTGCACGAAATCCTTGGGCTGGTGTACCAGAACGGCAGCCTGTACTGTGCCCAGCGCGGCGAGCTTACCAAGCTCACCGACCGCAATGGCGACGGGGTGGCCGACCGCTATGAAACCGTATATGCCTGGCCGCTTTCCGGGCATTACCACGAGTACACTTTTGGCCCGAAAGTACTGGACGACGGATCGTTCCTGGTAACGGGCAACGTGAGCTTCGGCGCCAGCGACTGGTGGTCGGGCAAATCGGTGGTGCCCTGGCGGGGCTGGACCATGCGCATTACTCCCGACGGGAAGATGGAGCCATGGGCGGCAGGGATGCGTTCGCCCTGCGGCATCGGCATGGTGGACGGGGAGTTTTTCTACGGCGATAACCAGGGCGACTGGATGGGTTCAGGCTTTGTGACCCACGTAGAGAAGGGCGATTTTGTAGGCCATCCGGCTTCTTTGAACTGGGCAGACCGTCCGGAATCGCCGGTGAAGATGCGCAAGGATCTGGTTTTTCAGCAAGTGGACCCCAAGGATGATCCGAAGAAAAAGCCGGAATACATAGCCGAGGAGCCCATGACCACCATTTACGAAATGGGGCACAGCACCTACCCCGACAAGCAGATCAAGAGTCCGGCGGTATGGCTGCCGCACGGTATTCTGGGCGTATCCACTTCCGAGATCATTGCAGATGAAACCAGTGGCGCTTTTGGCCCATTTGCCGGGCAGTTGCTGGTAGGCGATCAGGGCATGTCGAAAATAGCCCGTGTATTTCTGGAAAAGGTAAAAGGCGAGTACCAGGGTGCGGCCTTCGATTTCCGCAACGGCTTCCGTTCCGGGGTATTGCGGATGTGCTGGGGCAGCGACCAGACCATGTACATTGGCGGCACCAACCGTGGCTGGGGCAGCTCAGGCAAAGAACCTTATGGGCTGGAAAGACTGGTATGGAACGGCCAGACACCTTTTGAGATGAAGGCTATGCGCGCCATGCCGGATGGCTTTGAAATTGAATTTACCCAGCCCGTGAACGTGGCCACCGCCGAAAATGTAGACAACTACGCTGCCCGCAGCTATACTTACAAATACTACCCGGTGTATGGAAGTCCGATGGTGGATTACCGCGAGAATCCGGTACTGGGCGCCAAAGCCAGCGCCGATGGCCTGCGTGTTCGCCTGGTGGTAGACAGTCTGCGGCTCGGCTATGTACACGCCATCCAACCGGAGGGCGTGCGTTCGGCTCGGGGCAATTTGCCCTTGCTGCACGGAACCGGTTATTACACCCTGAATCAGATCCCGGACGGCCCCAAGGCCAATTTCCCACTGGTGCAGCGCCAACAGAAGCCCTCGGAGCCTATGGAGGACATCGGCTCAAAAGTGAATACTCCTGACAACCAGATGAAAGAAGCCCGGCCAGATGCTGTGGGCGCAGTTGCTGCGCCGGTGAAACCGGCCATACCGACACCCGCTGCGCAAAAGCCGAAGGTACTTACGGATGCTGAAGCAATGGTACTGCTCAACAAGCACACCTGCACAGCCTGCCACAAAAAAGCGGAACGCTCGGTGGGCCCGGCATATACCGAGATTGCCAAGCGCAAATACACCACCAACCAGATCATCGAACTGGTGCGCAATCCGAAGCC
>JADZFI010000423.1 GCA_020850025.1 Saprospiraceae bacterium | reverse complement strand
GTCTTCTGAATTGACCACCAGCGCGTTCTGGCGCAGCCAAAGTCGGTCGAGCTTTTTGTCTTTCAACAACATCCGGATCGTATCGCCCGAAAATTGAGAGGTGTCAGACCAAATCACCGGCACATTTTTGATCTGATAAAACCAGAAAATCGAATCGCCGCTGCTGAACGTGAGCGAATCGCAGGCGGCCTGCAGATCGCTTTTGAAAATCCGCACGTCCCGATGCGCAATCAACTGCCGTACATCGCTGGCCGAATCCGGCTTGTAGGAGGTCAGTGTATCGGCGCTCATGTACAGCGTATCGCGGTCAATCAGGCTTTTCATCATGGGCCTGCCTGCCTCGCCCACCGGCCCGAATCCGCCGAAAGCATTGAGATACTGCGATTTTTTGTTGTAATCCATGCGCCATGACAACACGGTGTAATCGCTGGCGGTATCCTGCCACGACACACTGCCCAGGGCCACGCCGTTGCCCAGCACATCGTTGAAATCCAGCGAATCGGCTTCAATGATGTTGGGCGGATCAATCACCCGGCCGCGACCGGTTATTTGATAGATTTTGTTCCGGCTGTCGTACTGAATCTCGCTGCCCTGGATGTCGCGCGTGCTGTCGCGGAAATGCGCGCTGCCGCGCAGGATGGTTTTTTCGGTTTCCGAGTTGTAGCGAATCACCTCGGCGTCGGCCACTTCTCCTTTTTTGGGGTCTTCAATGTGGGCATCTCCTTCGAGGGTGTATTCTTTCCGGGAGCCTTCGTAGCGCATTTTCCGGGCGCGCCCCAGCTGGCCGTCTTTTTCGTATTGCGGGTTTTGGTCGAAGGAGGCAAACTCATTCTCCATGTCGTAAAAGCCGCTCTCTGTGTATATTTTACTGCCCCTCTGACTGATCAGGGTAGGCGCCACAAACCTGACCAGCTGCGCCTCGGTGTTGAACGTCATGGTATCGGTGCGCATGGTGAACTCCGGGTCGGTTACCACCACATTGCCCTTCAGCAGCACTTCTTTTTGATCAACGAGGTAGGTGCCCCGCCTACTCACCACCTGACTTTTCCCATTGGTCATGGTAGCGCCGGTGGTGTAAGTGGCAATTTTGTTGCCGGTATCGTAGCGGAGTCGCTCGGTGAACAGCTGTTGTTTGCCGTTTTCCAGCACCACTTTGTTGAACAGATCGCTGATTTTGGTTGCGGCGTCGTAGTGGGCAGAATCGGCAAAGGCTTTAACGGAATCTCCCTGGGCAATCACCACATTGCCGCGCAGAATGGCAAAATCCTTGTCGAGCACCGCCGTATCGCAATAGATCAGGGTATTTTCCTGCCGAAGGCGCACCGTTCCGCTCAGTTTCTGAATTTCCCGACCGTTTTTTAAAAAATACTCAATGATGGCAGCGGTTTCGATCTTGAGTTTTTGGGTATCGGAGGCGGCTGCCGGTGGACGATCCACGGTGGACGGTTGACGGCCTACGGTTGACGGGAGGGGCTGGTTGGTGATTTTAGAGGGAGGGACAGCCGGATTTTGGGCCGACAGCGCGCTGGGGACTGTCAGAGAAGAGCATGTAAATATTAAAAGATAAATGAAAGGACGAATCACGGAATAGAGTAAAGTTGAGCACTTTTTTGCGGACAAAGCGCGAAATTAACGGTCAGGGGATGTTGTTAGCCGAAGAAAATCATTATATTTGTAAAAGGGGTGGATGAATACCTCTAAAACATTTGGAAACAGAAATACCCGAAAACCATGACCATAGAGGACTTTCTTGGTAAAGTGAAAGTGCATACCGACAACGTGCATTTAGTGTTTGATATTTCACCTGTCACAGAAGAGTTAGCCGAGTTGATATTTTCCGAAACCGGGATTTCAATCCATGGCTTTATGGTTACCATTGATAATTATGGTATCAGGCATGCCCTTGAACGACATAGTGATGCCCAAAAGGAAGCTGCACATGGTCAAGTTGCTATAACTGACGAAGACTTGCTTTTGATCCCTTCGATCATATTTAATCCGGATCGAATAATCTATGATCACAGGAAAAAGGTTGATTTAACTACTAAAAATGAGGTTTTCATTTTTGAAAAAGTCGAGAACTGCTACATCTATGTAGTCAAAGAAATCAGGCGAGTCAGGAAAAAAGGTAAGCTCAACAGGCTCGTCTTTCAAACGATGTTTAAAACGAAGAAGCGCCGTACTTTTTAGATACGGCGCTTCTTTTGAAACCGACGCTGGATGCACCTTTAATAAAAAGTCCCCCGCTCAAACGTCCTAACCGTTTCGGTTGATGCCACAAAAGTATGGGTTATTTTAGTTTTAAACAAGCGTTCACAAAAACAAAACACAATGTTTTATTAAATAAATTATTTGTTTTATTTTTGCGTGCAATAACATTCCACCTCTGCCATCAGCACAAAACTTCGTTACTTTGGGCGCAAATATCAAATCATCCAGGCCGGGAGGCAAAAGCAAAACCGCTGCTCCCAAACAGTCGGCCGAACAGGCAGGCACACCATCCAAACCGGATATGCAAGAAGTTAAATATACTGAAGACGAGATCAAATCGCTCGACTGGCGGGAACACATTCGCCTGCGCCCGGGCATGTACATCGGTAAACTGGGCGATGGTTCCAGCCCGGACGATGGCATTTACGTACTGCTGAAAGAGGTGCTCGACAACTGTATTGACGAGTATGCCATGGGCTATGGCAAGGTGATTGAGATTACACTCAACGAAAATGGCTGCTCCGTGCGCGACTACGGGCGGGGTATTCCGCTCGGTAAGGTGGTAGATGTGGTGTCCAAGATCAATACCGGCGCCAAGTACGACAGCAAGGCTTTTAAAAAGTCGGTGGGCCTGAACGGTGTGGGTACCAAGGCCGTTAACGCCCTTTCGGAGTACTTTAAAGTGACAGCCATACGGGAAGGGCAGATGAAAACTGCCGAATTCAATTTCGGTAACCTGAAGAAGGAAAGCAAAATTGAGCCTTCCAAAGAAGACAACGGTACCCTGGTGGAATTCAAGCCGGACAACGGCCTGTTCCGCAATTACCGCTGGCTGCCGGAGTATGTGGAACAAAAACTCTGGGATTACGCCTATTTGAATGCCGGATTGAAAATTCTTTTCAACGGCAAACCCTTTTTCTCCAAAAACGGCCTTTTCGACCTGCTGGAGAAAAAAACCGGACAGGAAGCAACGCGTTACCCCATCATTCACCTGCGCGGAGAAGATGTGGAGATTGCCATGACCCACGGCAATCATTATGGCGAACAAATTTACTCCTTCGTAAACGGCCAGAACACCACCCAGGGCGGCACGCACCTCAACGCCTTCCGCGAAGCGCTGGTAAAGGTGGTGCGCACCCACTTCAAAAAGGAGTTCGACGCCAAGGACATCCGGGAAAGCATCATTGCTGCCGTGGCTGTGCGCGTGGAAGACCCCATGTTCGAAAGCCAGACCAAAACACGCCTGGGCTCCGAACGAATGGCCCCCGATGGTCCGGCCATCCGCACGTTTATGTCGGACTTCCTGTCCAAGGAACTCGACAATTTCCTGCACAAAAACCCGGAGGTAGCCAAGGAATTGCTCAAGCGTATTCAGCAAAGCGAACGCGAGCGCAAGGAGATCTCCGAGGTAAAAAAACTGGCCAATCAGCGCGCCAAAGCGGCCAACATACACAACAAGAAACTACGCGACTGTCGGTACCACCTCAACGAAAAAGGTCCGGATGAACTGCGCCTGGCCACCACGGTGTTCATTACCGAGGGTGATTCGGCAAGCGGATCCATCACCAAATCCAGGAATACAAATACCCAGGCGGTATTTAGCTTAAGGGGAAAACCGCTCAATTGCTACGGACTCACCAAGAAAATCGTGTATCAGAATGAAGAGTTCAACCTGCTCCAACATGCGCTGAACATCGAAGATTCCCTGGACGACCTGCGCTACAACCGCATCGTAATTGCTACCGATGCCGACGTGGACGGTATGCACATCCGTTTGCTGATGCTGACCTTCTTCCTGCAGTTTTTCCCGGATGTAGTGCGCAACGGCCACTTGTATATCCTGGATACTCCCCTGTTCCGGGTGCGCGACAAACAGCACACCTACTATTGCTATTCAGAGGCCGAAAAACAGGAAGCCATCAAAAAGCTCCGTGGAAAACCGGAAATCACCCGATTCAAAGGTTTGGGTGAGATCAGTCCCAACGAATTCGGCGCCTTCATTGGCGAAGACATCCGTCTGGATCCGGTGTTCCTGCCCGAAGACACCAATCTGGACCACGTGCTGGATTACTACATGGGTAAAAATACCCCCGAGCGCCAGGAATTTATCATTGACAACCTGAGGGTAGAGCTGGATATCATCGAAACGGAGGAAGAGGCGCCGGTGGTGGAGGAGGCGCTTACATCGCTTTAAGCCGATAGGCATCCAGATAATTTATTATCGAACGATTTGAAGCATTCTTCAGCCATGCCTCTTCCTCGTGGCTGACTTGAATTATTTCCTGGCTTCGGACTCCTTTAAATCGTTCACTTACCTCTTTGAGGGTATTTATTTCCGATTCATTAAGGTATTGCGCAATCTCCATTGATACGCCAGGTAAAAATTTACTTCCAATGCTCCCATTTGGATATTCATGATGCTCAATCCTCACAAACCCTTCATTTTCAGCGTACTGGAATAACCCGTCAAAATTATTTGGTACTGGCCCCATTTCTATAGCACGGTATTTGGCGCCGCTAATGGAGCGTCCGTAACGTTTAAAATGCGCAAAATCTGCGTAGAACAACAGTTTGTTCATTTGGGTCTTAAAAACGGGCATTATATCTGCAAAAAACCTTGTCATGGCCCCTAATCTGTGTGGATTGGGCTGTCTGAAGCCTCGTTCAACATCCGGGCGAAGCGAACCCATCAATAATTGGGTGGTCCATTCTTTTTCCCGCCAATGGGCATTTTTCTCCAGCACATCTTCTGCCTTTTTTATCAACGCTTTTTTCTCCTCTTCATCAAGACTACTATATTCCACCAGCTGGCAGAAACCCTTGGGGTGATGTGCCAAAAAAATCAGGCTGGCATTCGATTCACTGGGCAGTTCGCCATGCTCATATTGCTTGTATTGGTTGATTCCAAAACGAAGCACTTCAGACATTTTGGCCGCCGAAATACCATACTGCTCCCGAATTTCCCGGATTTCTTCCGGAAACGGAAGGTTATACTTGCTCCTGTATTGATCAGCTGCTTGCCGAAGATTGGTTTCCATCATGGTGGAATCTTCAAACTCCTCTCCGGAGTCTTCGCAATACCAAACATGATACATCACCGGGAAGAATTCTTTACGGATGGCAAGGGTGCTTTCCCGGATAAGCACGTTCATCTCTTTGCCTGTTATTGGACTTTGCATAGGTGAAAAGGCTGTGGTCAAGTGAATCTGGATTAAGGCCTTAAGGGATAAGACATCGGAAACTCAGCAACATGAAACGATATGCAAATCGTAGGGTTGCTGGGCAAACCAAGCGCGATTTTGATGTATATCTCCTGACCTTTTGATTAAACTTTGTCGTGCAAAGATAACCATTTTTTTAAAAAATCACTTTTTAGTGAAAAAATTAAGCCTTATCTGATTATTTTTTTACTAACTCATCCACCTCCTTTAATTCTTTTGACAGATATCTTTTAATTGCGACCCTGAGTTTGCCCAAATGGTTGGTGCTTAATGGCTTTGAGGGCGGGTTCTCAGCCAAATCAGATGTACGCTCTAAACCTTACCGCGACCTTTGCGGTTAAGTAAGCAGTAAAATTGTTACATGAAAAACACCCGCACGCTCCTCATCATTGGCATGCTCGCCATTGTAGCCGTCGTTTTCTACAAATACCGCCAGCCGCGTTTTGGCTCGGGAGAACTGGCCCCTGATTTCGAAGTGGGCCTGCTCAACGGCGAACGCGCCAAATTATCCGATCTCAAAGGGAAATTCGTGCTGCTCCAGTTCTGGGGCAGCTGGTGTGGCCCCTGCCGCAGAGAAAACCCGGAGCTGGTGAAAATCTACCAGGAGTTTCACGGCAAAGGATTCGAAATTTTCAGCATCGGGATGGAGCAGAACCCGCGCGCCTGGCAAAATGCCATTCAAAACGATGGCATGGTGTGGAAATACCACAGCATGGAGTCCGCCGATTTCGATGGCGGCCGGGCGCTGCAGTACAACATCAAATCCATACCGGCCACCTTCCTGATCAATCCGGAAGGACAGATCATGGGCGTGAACCTTAAACCCGTTTACATTGAACGGATGTTGAAGGAAAAATTGCATTAGATTTGTTGCAATGGGGGAGTGCCCCATCGCAACAAATCTGTTTAGCCTCTGGAATAGTTGGGCGATTCCCGGGTGATGATGATGTTGTGCGGATGACTTTCGTTCATGCCGGCATTGGTGATCTTCACAAACTGGGCTTTTTCCTGTAGTATTTCCACCGTAGCGGCGCCACAATAGCCCATACCTGCGCGCAATCCGCCCACATACTGGTGCATCACTTCCTGCAGCGTGCCTTTGTAGGGCACACGTCCTTCAATGCCTTCCGGAACCAGTTTTTTCAGATCGTCTTCCACCTCCTGGAAATACCGGTCTTTGGAACCTTGTTGCATGGCGCCGAGGCTGCCCATGCCGCGATAGCTCTTGAACTTACGGCCGTCGAAAATGATGGTTTCGCCGGGCGATTCTTCTACGCCCGCAAACAGGGAGCCTGCCATGATGCTGCTGGCGCCTGCGGCCAGGGCTTTCACGATATCGCCGGTGTAGCGAATACCGCCATCGCCGATGATGGGGATGCCGCTTCCCCGGAGTGCCTGAGCGGCATTGTAGATAGCGGAAAGTTGTGCCACACCCACGCCGGCCACAATACGGGTGGTGCAGATACTGCCGGGGCCTACGCCCACTTTTACTCCGTCAACCCCGGCATCCGCCAGGGCTTTGGCGCCATCGCCGGTGGCTACGTTGCCGCCAATGATCTGGAGCTGGGGGAATTTGAGTTTCAGGTACTTGATGGCCTCCAGCACGCCACGGGAATGACCGTGCGCAGTGTCCACGCAAATCACGTCCACGCCCACGGCCACGAGGGCCTTTACCCGGTCTTCCGCATCGGCGGTTACGCCAACGGCAGCGCCTACTACCAAACGGCCGTAGGAGTCTTTGCAGGCCTGTGGGAAATTGACGCCCTTCATGATGTCTTTGTAGGTAATGAGTCCTACCAGACGGAAATCGGCGTCCACCACGGGCAGTTTTTCAATTTTTTTCCGCTGCAGGATGTCGCGGGCCTGTTCCAGGGTGGTGCCCAGAGGCGCCGTTACCAGGTTTTTCTCCGTCATCAGATCCCGAACCAGGCGGCTGTGATCGGATTCAAAACGCAGGTCGCGGTTGGTGAGGATACCCACCAGTTTGCCACCCGGATTGGTGATGGGAATGCCGCCAATGCTGTGCCGGCGCATGAGCTCCAGCGCTTCAGCTACGGTGGCTTCCGGGTGAAGCGTAACAGGATCGAGGATCATACCGGCTTCGGAGCGCTTCACGGCGCGTACCTGCTCGGCCTGATCGGCAATGCTCATGTTTTTATGGATCATCCCGATACCTCCCTGGCGCGCAATGGCAATGGCCAGGTTCTTGTCGGTCACCGTGTCCATGGCGGCCGAAACCACCGGAACATTCAAACGGATACTACGGGTGAGTTGGGAGGAGATGTCTACCTCGCGTGGAAGGACATCACTATAGGCAGGGACGAGCAGAACGTCGTCGTAGGTGAGCGATTCGCCAAGAAATTTGGCTGCGAACTTTGATTCCATGTGCAAAGGTCTTGCAACAGCACAATAAGTTGGATATAGAGGGGGTAAGATTTTACACAATATTCACTTTTCAAGTGCTTTTTAGTCTCTTCAAGTCCGAAATTCCCACCATTTGGAACAAAATCAAGCCTGTCAGGCCTGCCAACAAAGCGCCGATGAACTTCCAGATCCAGTCAAACCCCGTTTCTGTAAACAGCCAGAGGTCTGTCAATACCACAAAACCGGCAAATCCGAAGGTCTGTAACAGCCCTTTTCTGCTCGGCTGAAATTCAAATGTTCTGACGCAAAGCCACACCATACTTCCGGCAATAAATGCCTGGGTAGCCAGCGCCGCCACCGCCGAGCCTGTCGCATACCAGTGTGGGATCAGGATCAGGTTCAGCACCAAATCCAGCGCCACACCGATCACGAAAAACCGGTTCATGCGCATCAGATCTTCTTTCGCCGTGAGCAAGGTGCTGAAAATATGGGTCACGCTGATGGGAATAAAGGTCCAGATCAGCACACCCAGCACCTGAAAACGATATTCCGTGGCTCGCTCCGGCATCATCAGGCGAAGCAGATCCTCCCGGGCAAAAAAGATGGCCGCCGCCAGGGTAATACTGCCTGCCCAAATCAGTTTGAAGCTCAGCGACACCAGGGGCCGCACAGGCGCTTTATCTTTCAACATGCGGGCAAACATGGGCAACAACAGCGAGGCAAACAAATACCCGAACATATTGCAGGCGTCCAGCAGGCGGAACGCACTGGCGTACACGTCGGCATGCGCGGCGCCTGCTATGCGCTCCAGCAACACCGCATCCAGCCGCGAATAGGCAAACATGAGCAGCACCACCAGCGCATACGGAAGACTCTGCCGAAACATGGCATACACTGCCGGCCTTCCGGCTTTCCAGTTGGCCGCCCAGCCGGGTTTCACCGCAAACTGCGCTCTTCGGCGCAACAGCCCGAATACCACCAGCACCGTCAGGGCCAGCGCCACCGTTTGCGCCAGGGCAAAATGCAGCAGGGAAAAGGCAAACCAGTCGGTCCAGAGCAGGATGCCGCAGGTGATGAGCATGAGGAACTTATCCAGACTCGACAAAAAGCTGTCTAGCCGGTAATGTCCCAGGCCGGATATGTTGGAACGCAAAAAGAGAATGAGCTGCACCAGCACCTGGTTGAGCAGCAGCACCAGCAGAATGCTCAGAGCCTCGGCGCCATAACCCAGCACCGCTCCGGCAACCGCCATGGTGAGCGTTACATACACCAGCGCCAGCAACCACTTGATGGCCAGCAGATTGGGGAAGTATTTGGGCAGCAGTTGGGGGTGCTGACTGATGTGCCGGTTGTTGAAACTCTGAATGCCGAAATCGTTGAGGATCTGGAACAAATAGGCCAGATTGAGCAGGGCGAAATACATCCCGTATTGTTCCCCAGCCCGGTTTTGAACCCCCAGGTCAATACCGAAAATGAAGGCCGGTTTTATCAACAGGTTGATAAAAACCAGCAGGAGGAGATTGAGGACAAATTCGCGTTTCAAGGCAGGTACAGGCAACAGGGCCACAAGGTAACCCAAACCTCTTAGGTTTTCGAAACCAAGGCAATTACCCGGTGCGAGAGTAAAAGGGGTTATGGTCAGGGAAAACGGTTGTCACCCCGACCATAACTGATAAGCCGGCGAACCTGTTTTTATCAAATGAAGAGTTTAATTACCTTTTTAGTACAAACCTCTCTTCCAAAGGAGCCTGAGATGCCGGTGTGTTAAACTGACGCAGCTCAAGCAGGCTGTCGTTAATGGTGTGAATTTGAAAATTGAAAAACAGAAAGTCAGGATCAATTTCTACGTACAATTCTGTATCGTTGTTTCTTAACTCCCAGGTGCCTGAAATCACGGAAACGGTATCTACATCCGTGTCGCAATACTCAATTTCATCCCGCAATTCAAAGGTGTGATCGGCGCTAAACTTCCAGCCGTCATACAGTTGGCAGGGCAGGGAGGCATCCGTAAAAATACCGTCGGCGTTGTTATCTGTAAGGTACTCATATTGTATCCAGGTACCATTAATCAATATTTGCTCAACCTGTTGAGGTGTTTCTTTTTTGCAAAAAGCACTCATTACAAGC
>JADZFI010000422.1 GCA_020850025.1 Saprospiraceae bacterium | reverse complement strand
TGCCTCCGGGTCGATCGCTGGCAAACCATAAAACCGGACCTTCCAGGGAATGATCGTACCCGATGTTGGGTTGCGTAGTGGTAAATCCGGGAAGATTAATGGGTTCGGGCAGTCTTATTCCCGGAAGCCAGCGATTTCGACGGTCAATGGCTGTGAGCCACAGTTCACAGCGTTTTTCTAAAAGATTTTCTCCCTTGCAAACCGTATAAAATACATAATGCCCGTCGGGAGAGAAGGCCGTGTGCGCTATATGAGCGGTGTCTGTGGAAGGGAAACCGCGTCCCGGCTCCCGGCCCCTTCCGCCCCTGGAAGCCAGCAGCACCTTGTTCATCTTGTTCTTTTCCTTACCCCGGTCGCCTTTTTTATCGAAACGATTCGAAGTGTAAAAAAGGGTGTCGCCTACCACCGTTGGGGCAAATTCATTCCAGGGGCTGTTGATTTGTTTGCCAAGGTGTGTTACCGTAGCAGTTGGAGGAGATGCAGCTATGCTTTTAGCGTTTTGGCAAAATTCAATTTCTTTTTGGGCCTGTTCCTGAAAATCAGGACTGATTTTGGGAGCGTTCGGCGCAAGAAATTTTTCAAAAGATTCGATGGCGCCATCATAATCGCCCAGGCTTTTTTTGACTTCGCCAATGCGTAAAAAGACCAGCGGATATTTTTCTGCAGACTTGGGTTGGCCCGTAATTTTTGCATAAGAGCCTAGCGCCTCGTGGTATGCCTGGTACATTCTGGCACTTTCCGCATACTTCCACCAGATATTCAGGTCGCTTCCTCTTCGTTTCAGCACATCTCCGTACAGTTGAAGCGCAGCCGCGTAATTTTTGCGCTGAAAAGCCTCATCCCCTGCACGTATGTACGATTTGAGCGACTGGGCAGGCAACGTATGCAGCAACAGAAAGGCAAAAAAGATTAAAAATACGCGCTTCATAGTAGTTTGTTCCACCATTAAAGTGAAGTAAGCCGGATTGTCTCCTTAAAAAACCGGGCAGCATTTTACAACTTTCGACACCTCTACCGGTACCAAACGGTACACGATAGCCAACTCCACACCGCCTCGGCCATTGGTAGCCTGTTCAAATTCCGAGATGTTGATATCGTAGCTGATCCCGGCTAACCAGTTGTTTCGTTCCAGTTGAACAGCCGGAATGATGGCATCACCCGGTCGCCATCCCACCGACATGCGCAGGGCAGTTACATCGGCCAGTCCGGAACTTATAAATTGACGTACACCAGCGCCAATGATTATTTCTCGCGCCTGATTCATGTATTGAAAGGCGCCATATCCCCACAGATCTGTTTGGGAACGCCACTCATACATGCCTTCTGCCCAGGCACTCCAGCGTACAGGCAGTCGCAATTGATCGATTCCTCCAAGGCTCAATTGCGGTCTGTTCAGATGAAAGGCGCCCAGGGCAACCTTCATGCCGCTGCGACTCCCGTCCGCATAAACGGAGAAATGAAGTCCGGCGCTAAGAGAAGCCGAAAGTCCGCTGCTGCGCCCAAATGGCTCCCTTGAGGCCAGGTTGGGATCAAAGTTGTCGCCATTCCATTGATTTTTAAAGGTCAGCTGACTGATGTCAACCGTTCGTTGGAATGCGTTGATGCCAAAACCTGCAGCCAGCCTGCTGTTAGTGCCAATTTGGTGTCCGGCACTCAGGTTCAACCCACCCTGCATCCAGGAGAGACGCGCATCGCCAGCCTGATCCTGCTGTAGCAACAGCCCCAGCGCAATATCGCTTTTTCCGGCCTGAAAGGCTTTCCAGTCTGCTGCCAGGCCATAAGTTTTATAATTCACCGGTACAGTGCGCCATTGGGAACGGTAAATGCCACCGACCCGTAAAGTGCCCTCAAATCCGCCTGCGGAAGCAGGGCTCATATGCTGTGGATGCAAATAGAATTGCGAAAAATGTAAATCCTGCGCACTGGTCGGCAATGTTACCAACACCAAAAACAAAGCCGTAAGGATAGCAAATGTGCGCATGCCGTACATTCTATTGAGCTGGATTGTAAGTAAATACACTGAAGAGCGTGGCTCCATTGTGCGAAGGTAACGAAGGAACCTTGCATTAAGATAGTATTTTTGCCCGATGAATTTTGAAATTTGCGCAGTTAACATTCAATCTGCACTCGCTGCACAGGAAGCGGGCGCCCACCGGATAGAACTATGTTCCGCATTGGATGTGGGCGGTCTTACGCCTTCAGCAGGACTGATTCGGGCGGCCGTTCGTTCGGTAAACATTCCGGTTCATGTGCTGATTCGTCCCCGGGAAGGCGATTTTTGTTACACCGATGAGGAATTGGACATTATGCTGGAAGACATACAGGAATGTCGGCAATCAGGCGCCGCCGGGGTGGTCGTAGGCGCGCTAACTCCAGATGGTTCACTTGATTTGCCAAAGATGAAGGCAATGAAAACTGCGGCGCGGGGGCTGGCAGTTACATGTCATCGGGCTTTTGATTTTACTGCTGATCCGGCCGGCGCTCTGGAACAGCTGATTGAACTGGGTTTTACCCGGGTGTCAAGCTCAGGGCAAGCCGATAATGCCTTTGAAGGAAGATTCAGGTTGAAAGAATGGGTGGATCAGTCGGCAGGCCGGATTGCAGTAATGCCCGGCGGTGGAATTAATGCTGGAAACATTCTTTCCGTCATAGCGTTTACCGGGGCGAAAGATGTTCACTTCACGGCAAAAGCCAGGGTGGAGACTCAAAGCAGGAAAGCTTTACCGGGCCTGGAAACCTGGCACTGGGAAAGCAGTATGGAAGGAATAAGCGAGATGATCGCGGCATGTCGGGGTTGACACGCCAAATAATAGTGCTAAATACATTTATCCATTGGATTCACTGACACAAATCGTTTTGGGAGCTGCATGCGGGGAGGTGGTGGCCGGAAAAAAAATTGGAAACAGGGCCATGCTCTGGGGCGCCATCGGCGGCACCATTCCTGATCTGGATGTTTTTGCCAGTTTGTTTACCGACCAGATCACCAGCACCTCCTTTCACCGCGGGATCATGCACTCTTTTTTGTTTGCAGCCCTGGCGCCATGGTTGCTGGCCATGCTCACGCAGTGGTTCTACGGTAATCGGGTACACCAAAGAAAAGGCTACAAGGCTTCGGCTATGATCATTTGGCTGGTGTTTTACATAGGGGCAGCAGCCGGCATCAATTTTATTCCGGTATTGATGGGAGAGGGGCTGAGCTGGTATGCGTTGATCCCGACACTTTCCCTGGGCGGGTGGTTTGCCACCAAGCTGTGGAGAGATTATTGGAAACCGGACCTTAAAATGGTGGAAGCCAGCTATCTCACCTGGGTGTCGCTTTTTTTCTGGAGTATATTCACCCACCCGATCCTTGATTGTTTCACCAGCTGGGGAACCCAGATATTGCAACCGTTCAACGACCTCCGGGTACAATGGTGCACGGTTTCGGTAGTTGACCCGCTGGCGACCATTCCTTTTTTGATTTTATTGGTGGCGGCATCCCGTATTCCCAAAACCAACCCCATCCGACGTTGGCTGAACTGGTTAGGGATGCTATGGTTCGTCGGGTACATCATGGGCTACACCCTTTGGCATAAAAACCAGGTGAATACCCTTTTTGAGGCTTCGCTCAAGTCAAAGAACATTTCCTATACGCGTTATTACACTAACCCTACGCTGTTCAATAACATTGTATGGAGTGGCGTGGCGGAAGGGGATACGGCCTTTTATTTTGGCCAGTACGGATTCGAGGATTGCAGTCCTGTTTTTGATCCCATCTCCGTGATACCTAAACAACATTACCTGATGGATCATGTGCCGCCCGATTCTCGGGCAGGCCATTTCATTCGCTGGTTTTCTGATGGTTATTACAATGTTGTACCCTACCATGGCGACACCCTGCAGGTAAATGATTTGCGCTTCGGGTTGATGGGCGACTCCCTTAAGGATGGTAATTATGTTTTTCCGTTCCTTTTGTTCAAAAATGAAAAGGGGGAATGGGATGTGCTGCAAAATAACCGAAGAAAGCAAAACATGGAGGCCAGCCGAGAGTCCTTCGGCGATTTGTTTGAGCGGGTCCTGCATGGTAAATGCGAATCAAACAACACTGAAAAATAACCTGGTTAACTGTATTCTCTCATGCGTCAGCGTTCTATTACTGCCTTCTTTTTTGCCCTGGTGATGCTGGGGGGGATCTACGGAGGAGCTCACTCCCTGTTCATCCTGTTTGGACTGGTGGCCACCATCGGCGCATGGGAGTTAGGTACGCTGGTGTACAAAACGGAGGAAACCTGGTCAGGACTCCGGACCATTCTGATATCTGTTCTTACCCTGGCAGTGTATGTCATTGGCGCCGGTGCTCCAATGGGCTGGTGGAGCCTATCCCCAAGCCTGGCCATGGTCATTGTTCCCGTGGTTTTCGGATTACTGGCCACCCTGGAGCTGTTCCTTGCAGGTAAGAACCCGTTTCCCAACATTGGTCTGTTCTATCTATCGGTATTTTACCTGGCGGTTCCCTTAGTGTTGCTCATCATGCTGGCCAATCAGGATGGGTATCATCCGAACCGGGTATTGGGTCTCCTGCTTTTGGTTTGGACCAATGACACCGGCGCTTACCTTTTTGGAAAAAAATTCGGTAAAAACAAGCTTTTTCCCCGCATTTCTCCCAACAAGACCTGGGAAGGGACCCTTGGAGGCGCTGTGTTTGCGGTGATGATGGCCTGGGGATTATCGTTGGCATGGAACGACTTTTCCCTTGTTCAGTGGCTTGTTCTCGGTGTTGTGGCTGCTGTGGGCAGTAACATCGGCGATCTGGTGGAGAGCATGCTGAAAAGAAGCGTGGGGGTGAAAGACTCCGGTTCCATTATGCCCGGACACGGAGGGATACTGGATCGTTTTGATGCCTTTGTTTTTTGCCTGCCATTTTATTGGCTGGTACTACAATGGATTCACTGACTACTCGGTGGGTAGTCCGGCAGCTTTCCAGGCTTTAATCCCGCCCTTGAGATCAAGCACTTGTGTAAAGCCGGCTTCCTGCAACATATTGGCAGCCGTTGCACTTCGGCCGCCAACAGCACAATACACCAATACCTGTCTGTTTTTGTCGAGCGATGGGAGATTGCGCTTAAAATCGCCGGTTTCAATATCCCAATTCAGGGCGCCGGCAATATGTCCGGATTCAAATTCCTGACGGGTGCGAACATCGATCAATTGAACAGGAGCGTTGGAAGTCATGGCGGATTTGAACGCATCCGTTGACACTTGAGGTGTGCCGGAGTTTGTCTGGCAGGCAGAGCAGCAGAGAAAAAGAACCAGGCTTATGGTTTGCAGGTATTGCATAACGAATTATGAATTGGGTGAAAGGTTATTTGCATTTAGCCTTTTGCGCCACTCCAAATATCCTAAAAAGGCCAGCATTAGAAAAACCAGGTACTGAAAACTGGTAAAGACCAGTCCTTTGACAAAATAGAGTGGAATGGAAGCGATATTGGTGGCGATCCACCAAAGCCAGTTTTCCAGCTTTTTACGGGCCATAAGCCACATAGCGGTGTAAGCAGATGCGGAGGCAAAGGCATCTGCCAGGGGCACTGTACTGTCGGTAAATTTGGTGAGAATACCGTAAAGTACTCCCCAACACAAGGCGAAGAAAACCAGTGTTTTACGCCATTCGTCACTGCCTGATCGGGTAATTTGTAATCCAGGGGAACCGTCGCTTTTTTTACTCCATAATACCCAGCCAATAATACTCATGACGGTGTAATAAACATTGACCCCTGCCTCTGCATAGAGTCCGGCAACCACGCTTAAATAAATAAAAATGGAGGTATTCACGATGCCCGTTGGATATACCCAGATGTTCTCCATTCTGGAAAACAAGACACTGATGATCCCAAAGGTCACCGCAGTAAATTCCAGCCAGCTGGTGTTTAAAAGTCCGTCGAGCAGTGCTTGCCAAAGGTTCATGGAATACATTTGCAGTTCAGATGAACAGGAAAAGTTTTGATTTTGTGGTCATCGGCGGCGGCATTTTCGGGTGCTATGCTGCCTTGTACCTCGCGGGCCGCGGGGCAAAAGTGGCAATTTTGGAGAAAGAATCCCGACTTTTTCAAAAAGCCTCTCTGGTCAATCAGGCAAGATTGCACAGCGGGTACCATTATCCGCGCAGTATTGCTACGGCAGCTTTGAGCGACGAGCACAAGGTGCGGTTTACAGAGGAACATCTGCCGTTTGTTAACCATACCTTCGAAAAGTTCTATGCCATTGATCGTTATGGTTCTTTTACCGATGCACGCCAGTTTGAAAGGTTTTGCGCCTATTTGAACATACGTTGCGACCGGGTTGAGGCGCATCCGCTGTTCAATTACAACAGGCTGGAGGCTTTGTATCAGACAGAAGAACACTCCTTCGATCCGGTATTACTGGGGAACTATTACCGGGATAAGGTGGAAAATAACCTGGCTATAACAGTGTTCAAAAACATACAACTAAAAACCGCAACTGCTTCCGGAAATGAGTGGATGGTACAGGCAGACCGTTCTGAAACCGGTGAAATGGAGTTGGTAACGCCGGTTGTCATCAATGCCACGTATGCCGCTACCAATGCTGTCAATCGTATTTTCGGACTCCGGCATCTGGAGCTCACCCACGAAATATCCGAGATTGCTTTCATCCATTCTCCCCAGTTTGGTCTGAGAGGCTTAACGGTGATGGATGGGCCGTTTGGATCTATAATGCCCTATGGTTTGAGTGGCTTGTTGTCGCTCTCCTCGGTTGCTTACACACACCACAAGATCTCTTTTGATGCGATGCCCGTGTTTGATTGCCAGGACCCTGAAATTGACCCAGGCTGCAAGCCTGAAGCCCCCGGCATTTGTACGGAATGTGCACGAAGACCCATTTCCAACGCCCCT
>JADZFI010000421.1 GCA_020850025.1 Saprospiraceae bacterium | reverse complement strand
TGAGTTGCTCGGCTCCAGGCAGATCACCACGCTTCCTCATTATGCGTACCTGAAGATTTCGGAAGGCTGCAACCGCACCTGCTCCTTTTGTGCCATTCCGCTCATGCGAGGAAAACACGTGAGTCGGCCGGTGGAAGAATTGGTGATGGAGGCCAAAAACCTGGCTAAAAACGGGGTAAAAGAACTCCTGATCATTGCCCAGGAACTCACTTACTATGGACTTGATCTGTACAAAAGTCGTGAATTGCCCAGATTGCTTCATGCGCTCGCAGACGTGGAAGGCATCGAATGGATCCGCCTGCACTATGCCTATCCCAGCAAATTCCCGCTGGAAATCCTGGATGTGATGGCCGAACGCAAGGAAATTTGCAACTACCTCGATATTCCCCTGCAACATGCCAGCGACGCTGTGCTGGATGCCATGCGCAGACAGATCACCCGCGCTGAAACGGAGGAGTTGCTGAATAAGATTCGCGAAAAAGTGCCCGGAATTGCCATTCGAACCACCTTCTTAGTGGGCCATCCGGGCGAGACGGAAGCTGATTTTGAAAGCCTGCTTGATTTTGTGCGGGAACAGCAGTTCGAAAGGGTAGGGGTGTTCCAATATTCCCATGAGGAAAACACCCGCGCTTTCGAAATGCCTGATGATATTCCCCAGGAAGTGAAAGCAGAACGCGCCCAACGACTTATGGAGGTGCAGCAAGAAATTTCACTTCGCAAAAACGAAGCTAAAATCGGTCAGGTGTTCAAGGTGCTGTTCGACCGCAAAGAAGGCAAATACTTTATTGGGCGCACCGAGGCAGATTCCCCGGAGGTAGACAATGAGGTGTTGGTACCTGCTAAAAATAACTATGTTCGCCTCGGAGATTTTGCTCAGGTACGTATTACCGGAGCAGAAGAATTTGACCTTTACGGCGAGTTGGTAACTGATTGATTATATTACACTTCAATTATGTCACAATCCGAACTGCTGGATCATCTGGAGGAAAGCCTTCAGCAATTGTTAAAGGAGGTGCGAGAACACTTCTCAGACGCTCCTTTGACTACCCTGAAGCATCGGCCCTCTGCCGATCAGTGGAGTGCGCTGGATTGTTTTGCTCACCTGAATGCCCAGTTCGAAGTTTATGTATCGCGTATAGAACTCGCCCTGCATAAAGCCAAAGCCCGAAAATGGGCGCCCGCACAAGAGCGTCGATCCAATTGGCTTGGCAGCAGCGCCATCAGAAAGGCCGATCCATCCAATAACCGGCCGATCAAAAGCCATAAGTCCCTTAATCCCCTCAAAAAACTCCCCGTACGCGACACGGAACTCAAAGTGTTTTTGATCAACGCAGAAATGCTGCTCCGGCTTATACGTCAGGCCAGGGAAGTAAATATAAACAAAGCAAACGTAAAACCCCTGCACTGGAGCCTCTACCGTTTCCGCCTGGGCGATTTGCTGGAATACCTGGTGCTACATGCCCGCCGGCATATCAACCAGGCAAGAAAGGCTTCCTAAATCTGTGTGAAATCTGTGCGCTGAATCTAAATGTAAATCTGCGCGAAATCACCCCTTCCCCTCCTGCCTGTACCATGCCAGCAACATAGCCACGCTGAAAAAACAGGGCGTCAGCATCAGGTACACATACGGCATTTGGATAAACCCGTAAAAAAAGGCGAAGTAAAACTTCAAACTTCCCAACAAGAACAGCGGCAAATGCTGCATCCGCGCCCTGTTCCTCCACCAATAAGCGGCACTTAATCCCACCGCCAGCAAGGACACCACCAGTTGCCAGCGCTGTACAGCAGCCAGGCGCAAAGCCATATCTCCCTGCACCTTATCCCGGAAGATACCAGCAACCCCCATTCCATCATACAGCGGACTGGGTTGACCCTCCTGCGCCCAGCCGGCCAACGCTGCTACCGAATAGTATTGCAAACCCTTTAAGTACACCATTGGATCACGCAGCAGGAACGGGAAAATAAATACCACCAACACCCCGACAAATGTCCATACCGCTGTAGCCAAAAACAACTTTCGATTTTCCATCCAAACTATCAGACAGCACAGAGGCAACCATAACAGGAAAGAATACCTCGACAGCAGGCATAGTAGGAGGAAAAACGCCAGTATTGCTCCATTTCTCCAGGCATTACCCTGTAAATACTCCCGGATTCGGTCGAGTTGCAGGGCAAACATCATGTAAAAACCGGCAATCATTAGTTCTACCGTATTCCCGAAAGTAGCACTTGTGCCCTCCTCAATGAAGATAAAATGCATGAACGGCAAAGCCGTAACCAGCCAGCGTGCAGGTGCGCTCAACCCTGCCTGATGCCCCCGTCGTATGACCAGCAATGCAGCAATGGCCCAAATGGAAAACGCCACCCAGCGGTCGTCGAACTGGAACAAGGCCGCCGGGAAATAGGGCAGCCACATCAGTGGCAAATAAGTGGGCGACAAATCATAGCCAAAATCCTGGATCAGGGCATACGGGTATTGTCCGGCCAGCAGGCGCTGGTTCATCACCTCAATGGTGGGAATAATATCCGAAATCCGATGGTCAATGGGGATGACGCTTATTTCCCTCTTGAAATGGAATATGGCCAAACCAATGCCCACCAGCGTAATGATGCGCATGGGCCACAGGTCATGGCCGGTTAAGGGTCTGCTTACTTCAATCGGGCGTTTCTCAAATGCTGCCAACATAGCGAATGCACCCATCAATGTCGCCATTATAAGTAACACAATGGCATTTTCCCGTTGACCCATGTACCGCAGGCGCTGGGAACTGATCAACAATATTTCAGCAAAAAGAAACAGGACAAAAAGACTTCTGTATAATCCGTAACGCATAATTCAGGGTCAGGGTGTGGACGGAAGGGTGCTTTCCTGTACAATATAGGGAGGTCGGCTTTTGGACTGTAAAAACAGGCGACCCAGGTATTCGCCAATGATGCCCAGGGTTAGCAATTGCAGGCCTCCAATGATCAGGACCGACAAAAGTACGGAGGTCCAGCCTTGTACGGTTTCTTTTAGTACGAAATGCGCATAGAGGGCATACGCAGCATACAAAAAAGCCAGACCTGAAATACAGGCCCCAAGAAAAGTAGCGATGCGCAAGGGTCGTACAGAAAAAGCGGTAATGCCGTTCAATGCCAGCCGAATCATCTTGCGCAGGGTATACTTGGATTGCCCGGCAAAACGTGGGTCTGGCATGTATGGAATAGCAAACTGCCGGAAACCCACCCACGGGATAAAGCCCCGGATAAACAATTCGGTTTCCTGCGAATCCCGGATCAGGTTCACCACCTTGCGGTCAAGAAGCCGGAAATCGGCAGCGCCTGGCTCAATTTGAACATCTGAAAAGCGGTTCATCAGCCCGTAAAAATATCGGGAACTGGTGCGTTTGAACCAGCCGGTTTTTTCATCGTCCTGCCTGGTGGTATACACGATTTCATACCCTTCCTTCCATTTTTCCAGGAATACCGGGATGTATTGTGGCGGGTGCTGTAAATCGGCGTCCATACAAATCACGGCATCGCCACGGGAATGATCATATCCACAGCGAAGGGCGCTCATGTGCCCGAAGTTTCGGGAAAAGCTGACGTA
>JADZFI010000420.1 GCA_020850025.1 Saprospiraceae bacterium | reverse complement strand
CTCCGGCAGTTTGCTGCATCAAATTGGGCTGATTGGCCTTCCAGCCAAATCGACCAAGTAAAGTTTGCTGTGCAGCTTCATCCCATACCCGGTTAGCTCTACCCGAGATACCATCCTGGTTAACATCACCTTCGTCAGCCCAGGCCAGAATATCCTGCTCAGGCACAATCTCCAACAAGCCCAGGCCCGGCATTTGCGGCGCAATCCGGGGGGAAGACATCCATCCAAACGCAGGAGGACCAAAGTTGAATTCCGTAAAGTTGTAAATGGGTTTCCGAAGGGAATAGGTTGAGCCATCAGGATACTGCCCGGCAATTTCCTGATAGCTCACCTTTACTTTCCCTTCGGGCTGAACGCCCAAAATAGCCTTGTCTTGCCACTGTCCGCCATATACAGGCTCCGGCAAGGGTCCACCGTGGGCATCCACCCCCGGAACGCTTAACCGGAACAACAATCCGTTCAGGGCTTCTTCCGGAGTAGCCGGCGGCTGCGCCCTTCCATCCTTAAAATGACAACCTCCACAGGAGGCTGAATTAAAAAAGGGGCCAAGTCCGTCCAGGGTTTGAACGGAAGCCGGTGCTGTGATCCAGTTAGAGCGGAAAAAGGAATTTCCTGTAACGAATGCGCCTCTTTCCTCAGAAGTCATTCCCTGTATCTGACCTCCGAAGGCATTCTGACTTAGATCAAGCGAAGTGCCGTTCTTTCCTCCTGCAAATTTCTCGTCTGCTTCAACAGAGGCAGTACCGCCATTTTCATCAGGATTACAGGCCTGAAAGAAGAAAATGCACGCGAATAACAAGGTAATATGACGTTTCATAACGTTGACAAGGTTATTCCAGACTTATTAAAATTCGGCGCCTATGGCCCGGCCTGCATCCGCCAGACGCATGCCAAGTTCTTCTGAAGCCGTTATGGCTGCCTGAATCAGATCAGAGTTGTGGAGAATGGCCTGATCGAAGGGCGCTGGAATGGCATTCATTTTTGCCTCTGCATCCGCAAAAGCAGCTCTGACAGCATCATCTTTAGCTTTGTCAACACTCGCTACCAGATCGCTGAAGCTTCTTCCGGACACCACGCTTCCGTCAGCTTTTTGGTAGGTGCCGAAGTAAACGTTTTTGATACCCTGAAGATTCATCAAAAGGTCTGCATTGGTATTATCGGCAAAGCAGGAGTGCTCATGCTACTTATCTTTGGTATCGATAGCCACAAACATTCTTTCACCGGCCACTTCAGTAACGGAGAACTCTCTCAGACCAAAAAACAGCAGCCCCAGGGCTTCTCCCGTGGTTTTTCCATTAATCAACTCCTCTGGAAACGGAGCGCCAGTTTTCCATTCCTCACGTACCTGGTTCATGTGTTCCAGAAGCAGATCGATGGTAACCTGCAGATATTGTGCCCTGCGCGCATGGTTCGCGGCGGTGCCTCCTGCTACATAGTCGGTGTAAGGTCTGTTACCAGGGCCTGTTGTGCTCAGGTCCTGCCCCCAGAGCAGAAACTCAATGGCATGCCAGCCGGTGACGATTGACACCTCGGAAAAAAGTTCATGCAGTGCAATGAGGACATCCTTATTGATTTGTGGATGTGTTGATGCATCGTTGATAAGTCCTGCATTGGGCTGGCCCACCACATAATCAATGAAATTTTCATCAATTGGCCAGGCATTCATCAGACCTTCCGGACCATCAGCATCATCAATAGGTCCGCCATAAAAACGATATGCCTCGGTTTGTCCGTAGGGATTGCGAGCGTTCAGCCAGGCTGTTTTGCATGCTTCCAAACCTGCTTCGGTTGGGTTGGCAACAAATGCATCAATGGCCTGCTTAAGCTCCAGGGTTACCTGATAAATATCGTCATAAGAAGCTTTGACCAAAATGGTGTAATGTTCAATGGCTTCTTTCTTTTGGGCTTCCAGATCATCCTCCTTGTTGTCGCTGCAAGCAACCCACAAGCCGAATGATGAAAGCATCAAGAGGAGGGTAAATAATTTGTTGGTCATAATTTGAAAAGGATTGTTTAGTGAGAAAATGATGGGCAAATTTAGCAACTAGCTAAATTTATTTAGATTAAAATCAAATAATTTTAATTTGGTGCATTCCACACATTGTCCTTGGGTCTGGCATCAGGAATGGTTTTACCCCCCAGCACTGCCTTAACAGGCACTTTGTTCCGATCCAGGGGTATTTGCATGACTCTTTGGGCGGTATTTTTCCAGGGTTCCATGTTTCTTAAGAACATTTCCTTGCTGCCGTCCTGATACTCAACTTCAAGTTTTACCGGTACAGGCAATAATCCTTCCCGTTCCACATAAGCAACATAAAAGGATGCACCGGTGGCATTATCCACTTTCCCAATATTCACTTTAAGGTCCGGATACCCGAATTCGAAGAACCAGGGTTTCCAAAACCAGTCAAGATTTTTACCGGAAATTTCGTTAAAGGTACTGAAAAAATCATAAGGACCAGGGTGTTTGCCCTTCCAGCGATCCATGTAGGTGGTAAGGCAACGATGGAAAGTTTCATAACCCAGTAAATCCATCAACTGGGCATAGGCGAATTGCGGTCGGGTATAGGCAGCGAAGCTGTAGGATCTAT
>JADZFI010000419.1 GCA_020850025.1 Saprospiraceae bacterium | reverse complement strand
TGGTGTTCGACCGCCTGAGTGCGGCCAATTACCAACTCAGGCAAGGGCCCAATTTACCCGATACATCCCGGGCCAATTTGCTGCGCGACATCTACAATGCCTACTCTTCAGAAGAACGTTTTGCCACGGCCAATGGCATTGATGTGCGCTTTGAATCGCGCACCAATGTGTTGATAGGTCGCCAAAAGCGCATGCAATTTGAAGCCGGCGGACAGTTTAATCTCGGGTTGGGCGCTCCGCTCATGATGTATAATACCGTACCGGTTGAAGTGCAAATTGACGGTAGTACCTCTCCCGATATTCCGCAACCTATCAATGCTTTTCAGAAAACCCTCCCTGCGGCACATCTTCTCGGCTTCTCTCAACTGGTTTGGCGCGGCAAAAAGTGGAAAATTGTAGGTGGCGGATCCTCCAGCATCCGCCTTCCGGAAGGCGTTTCTCTGGCGCCACGCCTGGGCGCCCTCTACCGGCTCGACAGCAACTGGACCTTCCGCGCCAACGTTTCCACAGGCATTAGGCACATGTCGTTGTTCGGTAGCTTCCATACTTACGAGATCAGTCCGCAGGCTGGCTTTGTGGTTACGCCAGGCAATCCGGACCCCAAAACGGAAAAAAATTATGCTGCCGAAGCCGCCATACGCTTCACCACCCGCTCGGGTGGAACGTTGGAAGGTATCCTTTTCTGGCAGGAAGCGTACGACCTGTACCGGCCAGGCTTTACTCGTCCAGGTACCGGTATTATACCAACAAGTTATTATGGGTATGCCAATACTCCAGGTTTGTCTATGTCGCTATGGGGTATTCAAACCTTGTTGAATAGTGCGGAAGGAAGCATTGATTTTAAATGGAACGACAAAGTGATGGTTATTGCCAACAGATTACAATTCTACCTTCAATACACCCGTGGCAGAGAATGGTTCGGAGAGGGCTTCCAGCCCACCGATGAGGTGCGCAACCAGCCCCGCTGGCACACTCAGTTCAGGTATTATTTAAAAGTCGGTAAAAAATTTGAAATGGTTATTGCCGCCAACCAGTTAGGCTCTTCCCTCGGCAAATCAGTCGTATTCCGGGAATTGTACAAGTTGGAGGAGCTGCCCAGACTAAAAAAATACGCTACCTGGGACTTCATGTCGCGCTTCTACCTCAGCAATCATTTCCTGATCTACCTGCAGTTCATCAATGCCTTCGATCGTCATCACGCCGGCATAGACGCCACCGGAACCCCCGACGACCTCCTTTTCAACCCTCAACAAGGCCGAATTTGGCGCCTGGGTGTAAACTACAATATGAATTGACGGCTTACGGCTTACGGCCTACGGTGTATACCGGAACTCTGTTCCGGACAACGTTCCGACTTGAGGTAGACGATCTTGCCATACCCAGCGTGAGTTGTCATCCCCTGCGGGGATGACAACTCACCCTAAGCCTGGCAACCGTACATCGTACATCGTAAGTCGTACATCGTAAGTCGTTACACCGTCCAAACCCCTGCCAGATTCCTGCCCAGGCCATCGTAGTCGAGGCCGTAACCTACTACAAACCGATCGTCTATGTCGAACCCCACCAGGTCTCCCTGGACCGGGAAGATGGCAGCTTCGGGTTTGCGCAGGAAAGTAACGGTGGTAATGGAGGCCGGATCCTGGGCACGCAGGTGATCGAGAAAGAAATGAAGGGTGCGGCCCGTATCCACAATGTCGTCCACCACTACCAGATGCCGGTCTTTCAAGGATTTGTCCAGGCCCATAACCGTTTGCACATCCCCGGAGGAACGCGTGCCTTGATAGGACTTGAGTTTTACAAACCCGACTTCACAATGGCTGTCGAATGCTCTGATGAGGTCTGATGCAAACACAAAAGCGCCGCTGAGAATGGAGATGAACAGTGGGTTTTTACCGGCCAGCTGATTGGTCAGCTCCTGGCCGAGCTGGCTTACTCGCTCCTTTATTTCCTCTTCCGAAAGAAGGGGGACAAAGGTGAGGTCGTGTATCTGAAAAGTATCTTTCTGTGACATGATGGTGTAAATTTCCGGCATCTTGTCTTTTCATTGGTGGTTTTTATCGGTTTTTTAAGGAGATGGCTCAACATGGTTAAATATTTGGGGTTTAAGGGGGTGTTGTTTTTTCACCACAGAGACGCCGAGGCGCAGAGTGTTGCCAAGACCCAGCGTCTCTGCGCCTCAGCGGTATAAAAATAACAAAATCCCATTCTCCATACACCTTTCCAATGTCCTTTATACTTAAAATGGCCTGGCGCGATAGTCGCCGAAACCGAGCCCGGCTCTTGCTTTTTATTTCCGCTATTACGGTGGGGATTGCGGCGCTGACTGCAGTGCGTTCCTTTTCCGTTAACCTCATGGCGGATATTGACCGGGAGGCCAAAACCTTGCTTGGCGCTGATCTGCTGCTGGATGCCAACCAGCCGGCTCCCGACTCGATTCTTTCCAAACTGGAGCAGCCCGGTGTGCAGAAAGCCAGTGTACTCAATTTTATGAGTATGATCCGCTTCCCCAATGGCGGAGGCACCCGTTTGTCGCTCATTCGCTCGCTGGAAGGCGATTATCCTTACTATGGCACCTGGAAAACCCAGCCTGAAAATGCCTGGAAAACGTTTCGCACCGGTAAGACCGCACTGGTAGATCATGCCCTGCTCCTGCAATTCGGCATACGGCCGGGCGACAGTATTCAGGTGGGCAATGTCACTTTCCGCATTGAAGGCGATCTGTTGTCCTCCCCGGGGCGGGCTGGAATAGCCAGCAGCATTGCACCGGTGGTATTTATTCCGGCTGAATACCTGGAAGCCACGGGGTTGATTCAGCCGGGGAGTAGGGTGGACTACCAGTATTATTACAAAATGCCGGAAACCGTAGAGGTGGACGCCCTGATGAAGCCTCTGGAAAAAACGCTCGAAAAGGCCAACCTGGACTACGACACGGTGCAAAGCAGAAAGCGGAGTATTGGTTCCGCATTTGGCAATTTTGGTACTTTTCTGAATCTGGTAGGTTTTATTGCCCTGCTATTAGGCTGTATCGGCGTAGCCGGGGCAGTGCATATTTACATCAAAGACAAACTTCCTACCGTAGCCATCCTGCGTTGCCTGGGCGCGAGCGGGCGCAAGGCTTTTTATGTGTACCTGGCACAGGTAGCGGGCATCGGGCTGCTGGGAGCTATTGCGGGTGCGTTGGGGGGCAGTTTGATCCAGAAACTGCTTCCGGTACTGGTGAGAGACCTGCTGCCCATTGAAAATGTCAGTACCGACATATCCATCATGGCATTGATGCAGGGCGTGGGCCTAGGTCTAACGGTAGCAGTGTTGTTCGCTTTATTGCCGCTTTCCGGCATTTTGAAAACCTCACCGCTGCGCACCCTCCGTGCTTCTTTCGGCGAGCTGGAAACCGACAACCGGCTGTTGCGTTGGGGCGTTTATCTGGCCATATTGGTGGTGCTCCTGGGCTTCACCTACTGGCTGGTAGGCGACTGGCTGGAAACCCTGGCATTTATGGGCGGCATTGCTGCAGCATTTGTAATTCTTTGGGGAGTAGCCCAGTTGCTCACCTTTCTTTTACGCCGGTTTTTCCCTAAAAAGTGGAGTTATGTAGTGCGCCAGGGCATTGCCAATCTGTTCCGACCCGAAAATCAAACCGTCTTGCTGGTGGTTACCATTGGCCTGGGTACCATGCTTTTGTCCACCCTGTTTCTTACCCAGAACCTGTTGCTCAAACAGGTGGAGTTTTCAGGAAGCGGCAGCCAGCCTAACATGGTGTTGTTTGATATTCAGGATAATGAACAAGACAGCGTGGCCCAGTTGGTTCGGCAACACGGCATGCCGTTGATGCAACAGGTGGCAGTAGTGACTACCCGAATTGAAACGATCAATGGCCAGACCAAACAGCAATATGAACTGGAGCACCCTGATCCTGATTCTATTGATACGCCTGATGAAGGCGGTGAACGCCGGCGCTTGGGACAGCAGAATAATGATCGGATCTCAAACTGGGTTTGGGACCGCGAATACCGCGTTACCTTCCGGGATACCTTGATTGACACTGAAACCATTGTGGAAGGCGAGTGGGTAGGCGTACACACCCCCGGGCAGCCAATAAAAATCTCTATTTCCGATGGCTTGCAAAGGACCATGAAAGCCCAGATCGGCGCCAGAGTGGTGTTCAATGTACAGGGCGCCCGTCTGGATTGTGAGGTGGCCAGTGTGCGCAAGGTGGATTTCAACCGGGTGCAAACCAATTTTATGGTAGTATTCCCCAAAGGTGTGCTGGAGCAGGCGCCTCAGTTCCATGTCATCGTTTCCAAAGTAAAAGATGCCGAACAATCGGCCCGCTTCCAGAGTGAACTGGTGCGGAAATACCCCGGCGTTTCGGCCATTGATTTGACGCAAATCCTTCGCTCTGTAGACGAGGTATTGCGCAAGGTGTCGTTCGTAATACGCTTCATGGCCATGTTCAGCATACTTACCGGCTTGCTCGTGTTGTTCAGTTCCATCTACCAGAGCAAGTTTGCCCGGGTGCGCGAAAGCGTACTTCTGCGCACGCTGGGCGCGAGCCGCAAGCAAATTCTGGGCATCAATGCGCTGGAATATTTCCTCCTGGGCGCTTTGTCGTGCCTGGCCGGAGTAGGCCTGTCGGTAGCAGGCGCATGGGCGCTGGCTACCTTTGCGTTCCATATTCCTTTCGAAGTGGAATGGTGGCCGCTCGTGCTTACTTTTGGGATCGTTTCCTCCCTCACGGTAATTATCGGTTTGCTGAACAGCCGGGAAGTGGTACAAAAGCCGCCGCTGGAGGTGTTAAGGCAGGAGGTGTGACAAATAATTGGCTAAAAGACGGCAAAGAATAATCGGCATTGTGCTTTCATGTACGGGGAAAACCGCGACTTTTGCGCTGAAACCAATAAATCGGTTTTAACAACAAAACATCCGCTCACCTGCAACAAACAACCACTACTTGTATGAAAAAACTTGCCCTGCTCTTCTTATTCGGCGCCTTTTTGCTAGGCAAAACGGTCGCTCAGGAACGTATTCGATTTGGTTTTCAGACCAGTCCTACCTGGTCGTGGCTGCGGGCAGACGAACGCAAACTGGAAGGCGTTAGCTCCAACTGGGGTGTAAAACTCGGTGCGTTAGGGGAGTATTATTTTGCCGATAACTATGCTCTTACCACAGGGCTTGGTTTCGCTTTCAACCATGGCGGTACGCTGCAAAACGGATATTCCAACTGGGTGGCCTGGAACGATGATAAGACTGATCTTTCAGAAATTCCGTCTGACACCTTTGGCCTGAATACCAAATTGCACTACCGACTAACCTATGTGGAAATTCCATTTAGCCTGAAAATGCGCGGCGGATCCGGCGAAGACTCCAGGTTGCGCTTCTACGCTGAGCTCCCGATTTTCACGCTTGGATTTATGACCAAAGCAGTGGGAGACATTCGCGGCACCGACAC
>JADZFI010000418.1 GCA_020850025.1 Saprospiraceae bacterium | reverse complement strand
ACTCTCTGCGTCTCCGCGCCTCTGCGGTAAAAAAACTCTCCGCAGTAAAAAATCACCCCTTTAGTTTCTTCTTCGTCTTCTTGGGCATCAACCCTTCCTGACGCTTGCTTTTTTTACTTTTTTTGGGCGCTTTCAGGCTCGATTCAGCCGGGCAGCCGCTTTTCTTGCTGCAGGCAGGCGAAATAAGGGATACGGTAAAAACCAGGAAAAATGCGAAAAACCAGTAACGACGCATAAGAGATCAGTTTTTCTTGCTCTTTTTCTTGGCGTCTTTGGAAAACACGTCGCTGGCATGGGTAGCCTGTGGGCAGCCTGATTTACGGCTGCAAGCCGGCGCCAGAACAGCTACAACAAAAAGCAGCAGCAAAGCAGGGGGGAAAAAGCGAGAGAATTTCATGGTGAGTGATGTATTATGGGTTACAGAATCAGGCTTCGTCTTTTTTCGGCACGGGGTCGTGCATCGGGTGTGTGCTCCATGGATGGCAACGCAAAATTCTTTTGATGGTCATGTAGGTTCCGGTGAACGGTCCCCATTCCTGCAACGCATCAATGGCGTATTCCGAACAACTGGGTTTATACCGGCATTTGTTAGGCCCCAACAGCGGCGACAAAGTAACGCGGTACAATTTTACCAGCAGGATCAGAATTTGTTTAATTACCCACATTTAATTCGTGAATTTATACCCAACCCCTCGAATGGAATGGAAAAAACGCGGTGTTTTGGCGTCTTCCTCGAAGTATTTCCGGAAAGAGAGAATGAAGTTGTCAATCGTTCGGGTGCTGGGGAAAACATCGTACCCCCAAACTGCCTGCAGAATCTGGTTGCGACTCACCACCTCGTCTTTGCGCTCCACCAGAAGTTTGAGCAGCATGGTTTCCTTTTTGGTCAGGGTAAGTTCTTCTCCCCGGAAGGTGGTAGCTTCAAACGTTTCAAAATTGATCTTGTTGCCGCCAAACTCATACAAAGCTGGGGTTTCTCCTTTTTGGCGTTGACTCCGGCGCAGCAATTTGCTCACGCGCAACAACAACTCCTCCAGATTAAACGGCTTTGTCAGGTAATCATCAGCGCCTTTTTTGAGGCCAGTCACGCGGTCTTGACTCATGTCTTTGGCCGTGAGCAGCAAAATGGGCACTTCGGTATTGGTAAGCCGCACCTTTTCCGTGATATCAAAACCATCCACCTCCGGCAACATGACATCCAGCAACAACAAGTCGAAATGCTGGGCCGCAAACAGCTCCAGCGCCTTGCGCCCGTTGCCGGTAGCCACCACCTCATAGCCGTCCAGCTCCAGATTGAGCTTTACCGCATCGCGGATATGCGCTTCGTCTTCCACAAGTAAAATTCTCATAATGGGGCAAAGATAATCAATCCACCGACGTTTTGCCGCGATGCGGCGGGGGGATTTCGTCATATCACCTGGGCTACCAACGTTGAGGGGCGATGCTCCGCGGCGCTGTACCTGGGATAACGAAAGGGATGACTCATCAAACAACGGCGGCTAAACCCGACGGTACATCAAACCCTTCAAACACCTCAAACTTCTACACCTCCCCCTTGTACATTCGAAATTGGACATTGGATATTGGACATTCTACATTCCCGTACCTTTACCCCATGAAGTACATTTTGCCGGTTTTACTCCTGTTCCCATTACTCCTTTCCGCCCAGGATCAATTCATCAAAACCTACGATCACTATTTCACCGATCGGGCCAATGCCATTGAGGTGCTGCCCAGCGGGCGCATCGTGCTGGCCGGCGCTACCGCCCTGCAAAACAGCAGTCAGCAAGCCATGATGATCCTGATGGTGGAGGAAAACGGGCAAATTGCCTGGACCAAAACCTACAGCGCTCAGGCGCCCCGCTCCGAGGCGCTGGATATTTTTTGGACCAAAGACGGCAGCCTGATCGTGTTGTACGATGCCTTCAACGCCAATGGCGAAGCCAAAGCGAGCTGGATGAAAATCAATCCGGCCAACGGCAATGTGGTCTGGAACAAACGCGCCTTGCCCTCCTGCCGACTGCCCAAAATTTCGCCGCTGCAGGATGGCTATCTGCTCACCGGCGATTACGCCATTTCGCCTACTGACAGGGAAGCAATGGCCTTAAAAATCAACGAATCAGGTGATGTGGTTTGGTTCAATATTTTTGGAGAACCCGGTTACGAACAATTGGGCGAATGTTGGCAGGACCAGCAGGGACTCATTCACTGCGCCGGTTATCACATTGAAACCAACGAATCGCAGGGTATTTACGCCAAATTTAATGCCACCGGCAGTCTGGTGGGCACCATCAAACGTTATTCCATTGGCGACAACACCGATCTGCTGAGTCATATCGCGCCGCTCAGCAATGGCGGATTCCTGTTTGCCGGAAACTCCCAGGGATTTACCGACGGCAATGCCCGGGCCTGGACCCTCACCACCGACGAGGCTGGCAACATCAAAACTTCCTACACCTACGGCATTTCCGGAAAACACATCGGCGTAACCGACCTCATCGGGTTACCCGGCGATCAGTTTGTGCTGAGCCTGGGCCGTCCGGGCAACAGCGGCACGCCGGCTACGATGATCAAGATCAACGCCAACAACGACATGCTCTGGCAAAATACCTACAAGGGTGACGGCGCCAACAACATGCTCCTGCAGGTAAAAAGTTATCAGGACGGTTTCGTCAGCGCGGGCGTGAGCGGCGCGGGGGCCCTGACCAACATGCTCCTCACCCGTACCGACCGAAACGGAAAATCCGGCGATTGCTGTCCGGCAGTTTCCGGACTAAAACGGGAAGCCGTTACGCCCGAACAAAGCACCATGGTGCCCGACGAAACCAATGTGTTCCTGACGGAAAACATACTCGCCACCGTTTCCGACGAGAGCAGTCTGGTGCAAACCATTTGCCAGCCCATCGAAGTAGATTTCCAGATTGCCGACAGCACCCTGTGCCCGGGCGAGTGCACCCAGATCATTTTCCTGAGCAATGCTGCAGGGGTGCAATACACCATGACCATTGCCGGCGCCGATCCGGATCCTGACGTACCCGGCCGCATCTGTCATACCGACGGCGGACAAATCATCGTAACCCGCACCGGCAGTTTCAACGGCTGCCAGAACGAATTGACCAAAACGGTGGAAATAGGCGCCAAAGACGATATGTTCCCCAATGCTTTCACCCCCAATGGCGACGGCGCCAACGATGTGTTCCGCCCCATTTACCCCTGCGAAGTAGTGGCATCCCGACTCCGTATCTACTCCCGCTGGGGCGAAAAAATTTTTGAAACCAACAACCCCGACCAGGGTTGGGACGGCAAATACAACAACCTCGACGCCCCTTCCGATGTATATATCTGGCAGGTGGAATACGAGGCCATCCGCACTGGTCAACAATCAACCTTCACCCAAAGCGGCGATGTGACTTTATTGCGGTAGGCGGGGATTTACCAACTATTTTTTCGTAACTTCGTCTTCAAATAAAAAATAAACCTGTAAAATGTATGATTTTGCTATTCCCTACACAGAACATCCTTTGGATGTCTCTTAGGCGTTTCATCCTTTACGCCGTACTATGTAAAACTATATCTGCGGTTTGTAGATGCCGGCCCAGGTTCTTTTGAAGAGCCTTTTGCCAACAGAGCCGCCACCATTTGGGCAAACCTAAAGGGGGCATTTTCCGGCCATAACATACATTTTGTTCCAGGTTTCAGCGGATGCACCGGCGATCAATCGTTTCAAGTCATT